>CAZHOC010000053.1:0-3105 GCA_964534295.1 uncultured Bacteroidia bacterium
AACTGAGGTGATTGAAGCTGAGCTCCCAGTAGTAGTTAGCTGCCAAAAAGGTATCTCCGAATGGCGCATACCAAATATGCGTGGCATCATGGCGGCAAGAAAGAAGCCTCTTTCTTCCGTTAGCCCTACTGAAATCGCTCCTTATGTCAATACTGTAAAGTATGACTATCCTCCTGCCAAGCAGGATTGCCAGTATTTTGAAGTAGAGCAAACAGAAGCTCTTGTTAGCGCTCTTGCTGACAAAGGTTTGATCTAACAAGCTCCTTGCTGGAAACAGCCTCAAAATTCTCGTTTAGTTATTTCTCAACAATTTTATCAAAGTATGTCTAACGTACTCCTATTCGCAGAACAATCAGAAGGTAGTTTCAAGAAGGCCGTATTAGAGGCCGCTACCTATGGATATGACATGGCCCAAAAAATGGGTGTTAGTCTTGAAGCTGTGGTTGTCGGTTCTGCCGATGATGCTGAAATTCAAAAATTAGGGACTTACGGAGTCTCCAAAGTATATAAAGTCAGCGACGCTAATCCTGACTCTTTTATCAACTCAGCTTATGCTGCTGCCATAACTCAGGTTGCGAAAGATACTGCGGCCAAAGTAGTAGTCATGACTGAGACTTACAGTGGTCGTGCCGTTGCGCCTCGCGTAACCGTAAAACTAGACGCTGCTCCACTAAATAGCTTGGTAAGCTTAGTTGACCCTGCAAGCCAATTTGACGCTGAGCGTATGGCTTTCTCGGGCAAGGGTGTGCAAGAGCTACAGGCCAATCGCGACACTATCGTCGTTACGGTTAAGTCTAATGGCTACAAAGTAGCCGAAAACCCTGTTTCTGTCAGTGTTGAAGAAGTGGCTTATAAAGGTAGTTTTGGTGTTGACGCGGTTGTAAAAGAGATCATCAAGGCTAGTGAAGGGATTTCCCTAACTGAGGCCGATAGTGTGGTTTCTGCCGGTCGCGGTATGAAAGGACCAGAAAACTGGCCTATGATCGAGGAACTCGCTACTTTGATTGGTGCCGCTACTGCTTGTTCTAAGCCAACTGCAGATATGGGATGGCGCCCTCACCACGAACACGTTGGTCAGACCGGTATCCAAATCAGCCCCACGCTATACATTGCAATTGGTATCTCTGGAGCCATTCAGCACTTAGCAGGTGTAAGTTCTTCTAAAAACATCGTCGTAATCAATAAAGATCCTGAAGCACCCTTCTTCAAGATTGCGGATTACGGAATCGTGGGCGACCTTTTTGAGGTTGTACCCAAAATGCTAGAGGCGATCAAGAAAAGTAGAGTAGCAGGCTAAGCAAATTATTGCTAGGGAAATTCCCTGATTTTATAGTACCTTAATTGGATAGGACCGGATTAGGTTTTTAGTATGAGTAACAAAAAGATACGCCTGGACATCATTGGCCTCTCTTCTAGCCAGTCTCAAGTGGGACATTATGCGCTGGTGCTTGGAGAAGTCACTGGTAATCGCCGCCTCCCTATCATCATTGGGGGTGCCGAAGCACAGGCGATCGCATTAGAGTTGGAAAATATCAAGACCAACCGGCCAATGACCCATGACTTGATTTTCAACTTGGCACGCCATTTTGAAATCAATCTGGTAGAGATCATCATCAATGACCTAAGTGAAGGTATCTTCTATGCCTTGCTTGTGATGGAAGTTGATGGCGAAATCCATGAGATCGATAGCCGTCCTAGTGATGCAGTTGCGATAGGGGTTCGCTTTAAGGTGCCGATCTACAGCTACGAGAGTGTATTGGAGGAAGCAGGTATCATCATCGACGATGATGCTGATAGCGGTTCCGATTATGGAGATGAGACCAGCGGTCTGTCTTTAGCTGAGATTGAAAAATCTGATCCGATTGAGGAAGAGGAAGAACCCAAGCCTGTAAGGCGACCGAGAACTAGCGCGAAGTCTAGTAAATCGCGCCTAAACGAGCTACAAAAAAAGCTAGATGATGCCTTGGCGGGCGAAGATTACGAAGAAGCCGCCCGTATTCGTGATGAAATAAATCGCATCTCTGGCGACTAAAAAAATAATTATTTCTACGATATTTGAGGGCGCGATATTTCGCGCCCTCTTTGTTTGTATACTATGACTAGTTTAAAACTCACCGAGTGCCCTAGGGATGCTATGCAGGGCATAGGCGATTGGATTCCTACTGAGCTCAAAACCCGCTATCTGCAGGCCTTGCTTGCCGTAGGCTTTGATCGTCTAGATTTTGGTAGCTTCGTCTCTCCAAAGGCCGTACCTCAACTCAAAGACACTGCTGAGGTCCTAGCTGGCTTAGACACTTCTCAGAGCGCGACAGAGCTGCTTGCGATCGTGGTCAACCTCAGAGGGGCGCAAGACGCTAGTCGATTTAAAGAGATTGCTTATCTAGGCTATCCCTTCTCCATTTCAGAGACCTTTGAGCAACGTAATACAAGAAAATCCATCGCTCAGTCTGTCGAAGTAGTCAAACAGATTCAAGAGTTGTGCGTTCGCGAGGACAAAGAACTACTGCTTTATCTTTCTATGGCTTTTGGCAATCCCTATGGCGATCCTTGGAATGTAGAGATTGTTGAAGAATGGGCGGAAAAAATGTCTGCTTTGGGGATCAAAAGGCTCTCCTTGGCCGATACAGCAGGAAGCGCTGACCCAGAATCTATCCAATATCTCTACAGCAATCTTATTCCCCGTTTCCCAGAACTCGAATGGGGCGCCCACTTTCATTCTCATCCCAACAAACGTCAGGAAAAGCTTCAGGCTGCCTGGGATCATGGATGTCGCCGCTTCGATAGCGCAATGATGGGATTTGGAGGCTGTCCTTTTGCACATGATGATCTCGTAGGCAATATTGCGACGGAAAGTGTGTTAAGCTTTTGTGAGGCGCAAGCTATCGAACTAAATCTTGATATGGAGGCCTTCTCACATGCTCAATCTATTGCAAGAGAAGTATTTTTAAATACTGCCCAATAAAGCTCTATCAGTGTTATATCTTCCTAAAATACCCAAAGTAGTTAGGAAGTTTTACTCGGACTATACTTGGCGAGTAAAACGAAAAGACAAAGTGCTCTTTTTGACCTTTGATGATGGCCCCGTGCCCGAGGTTACCGATTGGG
>CAZHOC010000053.1:3115-12986 GCA_964534295.1 uncultured Bacteroidia bacterium
TTAGAGCAACTCCATGCTTATCAAGCCAGAGCTACTTTTTTCTTTCTGGGCAGACAAGTCCAAGCATTTCCGGAATTAGCTCATCAGGTGATCGATCAGGGACATTGCATTGGCAATCATACCTTTTCCCACAAAGACGGCTGGAAAACGGACAATAAACTCTATCTGAGGGACTTTTTACAAGGGCACCAAGCGATCAAAGAGTACACAGGCTACCAGACCGTCTATTTTCGACCACCCTATACCCGCATTAGCAAAAGTCAGGCTCAGCATATTATGCGCTCCCACGAAATTATCATGCTGGATGTCATGAGTGGGGATTTTGACGAAAATATCAGTCCTGAAACTTGCTACAACAATGTAGTCCAAAATGCCAAAGCTGGCTCTATCATTTTGTTTCATGATACCCAAAAGGCTTGGCCAAGGCTCAAAGAAGTCTTACCAAGAGTGCTCGCCCATTTTGATCGAGAAGGCTATCGCTTTCTAGGCATAGACGAAGGGCTAGGCCACAACAAGTAATAGAGGAAACTCCCACTTCGACATTCTTCAATCGACATTCGGCCGGCTGCTTCGCAGAACGCTTGCCTTACGCAATTTGTCAATTTACTCTTAGCTACAGGCTGAGTATATTATGTATAGCGTTAAAAACTCTCAAAAATAGCTATGCAAATAGAAACTCAACATCTAGAAAGTGTAATCCAAAATCACTCCCAAGACATGGGCGGCAAGGTAGTTGCCATCACAGGGACGACCAGTGGTACGGGCTACGTTTGCGCCCGCGAAGTCGCCAAAAAAGGCGGCACCGTAATCCTGCTTAATCGCAAAAGTGATCGGGCAGAAAAGTCGCTCCAACAACTTCAAAGTGAGGTACCAGAAGGTAAATTTGATTGGGTACCCTGCGATCTCCAAAACTTTGCCAGCGTACGAGAAGCCATTGATACTATCAAATCTAAATACGAGGTTCTCGATGGCCTAGTCAACAATGCCGGCGTTATGGCTTTGACCGATCAGGCCACTGTCGATGGCTACGACGTGCAGATGCAGACCAATTGTATCTCGCATTTCCTGCTCACCAAGGATCTATTTCCCTTGCTCCAAAAAAGCGAGCAGGCCCGCATCGTCAATCACAGTTCAATGGCTCGCTTAGGTCCACCGCTTGAAGAGCAATATTTTGAAGCCAGAGGTGGAAATCTTGGTGGCAATGGCACTGAAGAGGAAAGCATGAATTTCCGCGGTCCTCGCTGGTCTCGGTATCACCAGACCAAGCTGGCCAATGCAGCCTTTACCTATGGCTTGAAGCAAAAACTCGAGGAAGCCAAAATTGATAACGTAATTCCTTTGCTAGCACATCCGGGCCTCGCCTTGACCAACCTGCAGGTAACCACGGCGGCCGATGGAGGTATGGCAAGTGATTCGGACTTCATGAACCGGGCTCAAACCGCTGAGGATGGCGCCACAGGCATCATCCGTGCCGCTATGGATCCTGCAGCCAAATCTGGCGACTTCTTTGGGCCTACCGCTGGCTGGAAAGGTTTCCCTGACTTATTAGCGCCCGAAGACTCTCTCTACGATGCCTCCAATGTTCGTATCAATTGGGAAGGCTGCGAGAAGGCAGTAGGGGAGTTTAAGTTTTAGTAGCTGCTGCGCAGAACGCTTATCTCTGGCTATCGAAAGCGAAAAGGCAAGCTATTCCGGTAGGTCCGCGCATGCATGCCGCACCAATGGAGATAATCGTTCTGCGAAGCAGTAATCTCCCCCAACTAAGCCAATAAAAAAAGGAGCGACCTACCTACTAGGCCGCTCCTATATAATTTATGACTGGCTAGCCTAAATGGCGTAGCTGTTGAGCATAATTGGCATGATCAGCATCAAGACATTCTCACCTTCTTCCTGTACGTTGGGTAGAATGATACCGGCACGATTAGGCTCAGATAACTCCACCGTAATTTCCTCGGTGTCGATATTGGAGATCACGTCTAGCAAGAGGGCGGCGTTGAAGCCAATCTCGATATCGGAACCTTCGTAGTGGCACTTAAGGTTTTCCTTCGCTTCGTTAGCAAAATCTGGATCCTCAGAGGAGATTTCCAACTCACTCCCCTTGAGGGAAAAGCGCACTTGGTGGGTACTCTTATTGGCAAAAATGTTGACCCGACGCAGCGTACCGATCAACTCTTGGCGAGAGATAAATAGCTTGTTGGGATTTTCAGTAGGGATTACGTTTTCGTAATCAGGATATTTTTGGTCGATCAAGCGGCAAACCAACAAGAGATCATCGGTTTGGAAGAAAGCGTTGTTGTCATTGTAATGCACGAGCACATCGCGGATATCGCTTGGGTCGAGAGAGTTTTTAAGGAGGTTAAGTGCCTTCTGCGGTACGATGAAACTCGTAGGCGTAGGAATGGTGATATCGAGTCTACGGTAGCGCACCAATCTGTGGGCATCTGTAGCCACGAAAGTCGCGCTGTGCTCACCGAGGTCAAAGAAGATACCGTTGAGCGCTGCTTTGTCTTCATCAGTAGAAGCCGCAAAAAGCGTACGTCCAATCGCCTTGAGCATCGTATGCATCGGCAGTTGAAAGGACTCTGTCCCTTCGGGACGTGGGATCAATGGGAAGTCATCTCCATTCTCACCACTGATTTTGTATTTGCCGTTCTCAGAACTAATTTCGACGGCAAAGCTCTCTTCGTCCACAATAAAGGTGATAGGCTGCTCAGGTAAAGCCTTAAGGATATCCAAAAGGATCCGAGCCGGAACCGCTACCTTGATTGACTCTCCACGCGACTCGATAGCTAGCCGAGTTTGCATAGAGGTCTCCAAATTGGTGGTAGAAACCGTCAAAGAGTTATCGTTGATTTCGAATAGGAAATTTTCGATAATCGGCAAGACAGAGCGCGTTGGTATCGCACCAGATATACGGCTTAGTTGCCGGTGGAGGGCAGCAGAAGAGACAATAAAATTCATAACAAAAGGATAATTAGGCTAGCGCCTATTTGCCTCGAGAGGCGTGTCCGTAAGAGAATTGCTTACACAACAAATCTAGTGAATTCTTACCAAAGTTCGGGAAAAAAATTGCCTTCATGTCTATCATTTCTACCGCCCTCCAAGATTATATCACTGCCCACTCTGCTCCTGAACCAGACTTGCTTGCTCGACTGAGGCGAGAAACCCACCTCAAGGTCCTCTATCCGAGAATGTTGACCAGTCCCGTACAAGGTCGCTTCCTCGCCTTGCTTTCAAGCATGCTGCAACCAAAGCATATTTTGGAGATAGGCACCTTTACGGGATACGGGACTTTGTGCATGTCCGAAGGCCTCGCCGAGGGAGGGAAGATTACAACTTTGGATCGTAACCCCGAACGCGAATTTGTGTATAAGAAGTATTGGCAAGAAGCCGGAATTTGGGACAAAGTTGAGTTCCAATGTGGTCCGGCATTGGATTTGCTACCTGATTTAAAAGGCCCGTTCGACTTAATTTTTATCGACGCCGATAAACAAAACTACCGGGCATATTACGAAGCCGTTCTTCCCAAATTACGAAAAGGGGGCATGATTTTGACCGACAATGTACTGTGGTACGGCAAGGTCGTAGACCCCAGTGCGCAAGACAAAGAAAGCCGTGGAATCAAAGCATTCAATGATTTTGTCAGTAAAGACCCACGCGTCAGTTGCTTGCTGCTCCCACTAGGCGACGGCATTATGTGGATCCAAAAACATTGATTTTCAAGTTCGAATCTTACATGTCATTTTTGGCCGTTCAGCCCTAAATCCTTCACATTCAAGCAGGTGAGGCTGCTTTTTTGTGGCTTATGCGTTATTTTGAGACACCAAACAAACCCAACAAACCTTAACCTACGATGCGCAAACTCTTTGTCTTTATGCTCCTTGCAGGAACGCTTAGCCTGAGCTTACAAGCCCAAGTCCCCGTTCCAAAACGCATGACTTATTGCGGGATGGACCTCACCATCACCCCTGGAGCTCAGAGAATCATCGAAGATTATGTAGCTAAGATTTACGAAAGTCCACGCTACTTCAATCAGATGGTAAAACGGGCCATGATTTATGTGCCCTTTATTGAGGAAGCCTTCGACAATGTCGGCGTACCCCAAGACCTCAAATATCTCGCTATCCAAGAAAGTGCGCTTCGCCCAGACGTAGTGTCCTCTTCTAATGCGGTTGGTTTTTGGCAATTCAAAGAACCTACAGCCAAGCAGTTTGGACTCCGCGTCAATGAAAAAGTAGACGAAAGGCAGCATATCTACCGTGCTTCAGAAGCAGCGGCAGCCTACCTCAAATCAAACAATCGTGATTTTGACAATTGGATCTATGCTGTGCTAGCCTACTACGAAGGCCCAACCGGTGCCGTTAAGCATACAGATCCTGCATATTATAGTAATCCTCGCATGACCATCACTGAGTCATTGCATTGGTATGTCCTTAAGGCGATTGCACATAAGATCGCTTATGAAGGGCCTTTAAACTCTCGTCGCGTTCCGCCTTTGGTATTGCGTCCAACCTCTAACTTTGGCGAGCATAATGTTGCGCGATTGATAGAGCAAAGCGAAACTGAACGTCAGCAGTTTTTGGACTATAATAAATGGATCCTTGATACCAAAAAGCTGCCTAAGGACGAACTCTTTACTTACTACATTCCGCTCAATGCTGATATGTATACTGGTCATGTACCAGATCCTAATAAAGTCGCCGGTGGCGGAGTACCCGTCATCGATCAACTGACACAGTTGGCCAATACAGCCAGTAGCAATACGACGAATCCTCCGGCAGTAGAAACAACGCCAACAGAGCCCATCAGCTCCGAAACGGTAGTAGTAGTCGATGAGGACCAACCCGTTATCATTGATCAAGGCGGGGGAGAAGTGGTAACTTTTCCTTCATCACCCACCACCTCAACCCGCAATATGCCTTCTCAGCCTCAAGTAAGTGGCGGAAGTGTCAAATTGCCAAAGGCGTTACCTATCAGCGGACTAAATTCATTTGCCTACGTAGAGTTCTCGCTACAAGCAGACCTGCATTATGGCCGCCAATATGTGCTTTATGATGGCACTTACTATCTCGTAGAGATCGCCAACAAATATGAAACTCGCTTGACCGATTTATTGGTTTGGAATGGTTTGATACCAGGTGAGGAGCCAGTAGTTGGGAATATGGTTTATCTCGATAAGCCATCACGCCTAGATTTTCATATTGTCCGTCCGGGAGAAAGCTTATTTGATATTGCCGCTTTGCACCTTACGACGGTCAAAAAACTACAAAAATTCAATCGCATCGATAAGCGCGACTATACTATTTACGTAGGTCAAAAACTTTATCTCAAGGAGAAAAAACCTCGTTCTGAGAAAATGATCGTGCTTACCCCTCAGGAAGAATCGACGATTCCAGCGCCCAATACCATTAGCAATGCGCAGCCTGCCCCCAGTCAGTCGACTACTCAGGCCCCTTCTAGACCGAGTGATGAATCTAGCTCTTTGACCAAAATCACGGATTTAGCTGAATCTACTCCACGTCCTGCTCCGGCAGAGACAAATGGGCGACCAGAGGGCATCACCGAGGCAGAACTAGCCGCTCGTAATGGCAATTTGGATACCGGTCAAATGCCGACCAAGCGCTGGGTACAGCATACGGTTAAGCCAGGCGAAACCTTATGGGCGATCTCGCAGCTTTATGGCACCAAGGTCGAGATCATCAAACAGATCAATAAGCTAGAAAACGATTATATCAGCGAAGGCCAGGTATTGCGGATTCTAGCCGACTTCTAAAGACTCATCGAGACAGAGTATAATGCGCCCTTGAGCTTTGCTTGGGGGCGTTTTTTTATGGTTCACTCCCGAAAACTTTCGGGACGCGGAACGCTTATCTCTTTGCGACAAGGCAGTGCCTAGTCGCAATACCAAAATCCTCCAGCTTTCATTTCGAGCGAGCGCAACGAGGGGAAGTCTCGTAGCTAACAAACTTTAATTACCTCTTGAGGTCAAGGAGATTTCTCGTTGGCCTTTCGGCCTCTGTCGAAATGTAAATGAGAGTCTTTTGTAGCTGCGTGCATGCATGCCGCAGCCTAGGGACAAGCGTTCCGCGCAGCGGTAAGCCCTAAAAAAAATGTCCAATGCCGAAAGCTCGACACTGGACACTCAATTTTTATCGGATTATGTCTAGTGGATACCTCCCATCCATTTGCGGAGGGTAGGGACCATCAGGAACAGCACTAAGGCAACCCCGCCTACTACGTAGACCCCCCAAATGGTATAGGTCTCTGTATAGGTAGCCAAAGAATCTAATGCCGTAAAACTAGCCGCATCAGTACTATCTTCTGCCGCGGTCAGTTTGCCAATTTCTCCGGCTAGTTTATTACCTAAAGAAATCGATAGGAACCAAGCTCCCATCACAAAACCAACGATCTTGGCCGGAGATAGCTTGGTGATCATAGACAAGCCCACAGGTGAAAGGCTAAGCTCGCCCGTTGTATGCAATAGGTACATGACAAATAAGAAGATCATCGGCACCAATCCATCATCGCTGGCAAACATCTTGGCACCTAGCACAATGGCTCCAAAACCGAGTCCTAGTTGGACCAGTCCTAATACAAACTTCATCGGCGTCGAAGGTTCGCTCTTCGCTTTATTGAGTTTAATCCATATCCAAGAGAAGACAGGAGCCAATACCATTACATAAAATGGGTTCAGACTTTGGAAAATCGAGGCTGGTAGTTCAGCTCCAAAGAGACTCCGATCTACATTACGGTCGGTAAAGAGCGTCAGAGAACCACCTGCTTGTTCGAAGAGGGCCCAGAAAATCATATGGAAAAAGAATAGGACTACGACCACCCATAGCCGTTTCCCTTCAACCCTATCTTCACTCCTTACCCCTTGTATGATCAAATATCCAATGATGACCACACTCATTACAAGCAAAACTGTGGACATCACAGCGTCGAGATCCAATAGGAAGGCACATAATGGGATTGCCAGGAGCGTCCCAAGCATTACCACATTGTTTTGAGATAGAGGACCTAGCCAAGGCTCACGTGCTTTTGCTGGCTCAGGCTCTAAGCCTTTATCTCCAAATATCCGCGGACCGACTAACCAGAATACTAGGAGGCCGATTCCCATACCGATACCGGCAAGACCGAAACCATAGTCCCAGCTGATTTGCTCCCCTACATAACCACAGGTAAGCGTAGCGAGAAATGATCCAATGTTTACCCCCATATAGAAGATGGTAAATGCACCATCCTTTCTGGGGTCATTCATATCATAAAACTTCCCTAAGAAGCTCGAAATATTTGGCTTGAAGTAGCCGTTACCTACGATGATCAAAGCTAGAGAGCCAAAAAACAGGATTAAGTTCCCGTCAAAAAACATCCCCTCTAGCGCCAATGCAAAGTGCCCCAGCATCATTAAGACACCACCGAGAATTACTGCTTTCCGGAATCCAAAGATTTGGTCTGCGATAATCCCTCCAATCACAGGAAAGAGATAAGCCATCGAGGTGTAAGAGCCATAAATCCCAAGGGCGCGTTCATCAGCTGCTTCTGCTCCCATCTCCGCAAAGAGGACCTTAACCATATAGAGCGTCAAGAGAGCCCGCATACCGTAATAGGAGAAACGCTCCCACATTTCGGCGAAGAATAGTACAAAGAGGGCCTTGGGGTGGGTTTTGCGATTTGTCGCAATCACAAAGGGGACCCAGAGCAGCACGAATAGCCACCCAAACCCCATGATATATAAAGTGATATTATCCATAGTAGTGGTATTTGAAATTGAATGCTAGTCTTATTGCTCTCGATCTTCCACTCCGTGAGTGAGTTTTTTGAGACGTTTGAGGAATAAGATCAGAAGGAGACCAAACAATGCGGTGAAGATAAAGATCCCCACAAAGGTCTTGAGTTCCTTCGCATCTTGAATTTCAAATACTTCTACGGTGCCTTTGTAGTCGTCAAGATTGGCGTCTTGACCGTCTTTGGCTTTGTTTTCGTTTTCGAGTCGCACGACTGCGGTCAAAGGACCGGCTTCGTCGGGCTCAAACTCGGCGAGTTGTTCTTTGAGAATGGCGAGGTTCTCAGCATCTATGGTTACAAATTCTTGCAGATTGACATCGCCCTTTTGGATAGAGACTTGATCGCCATTTAGGGAGATATCTCCCACAATCTCAAAAGAAACCCCTTTGCGGAGGTTATCCACCGGCGCGTTGTCAGACAATTGGGTCAATTGCTGGATGCTGGTGTTAGCTGCTTCCATTTCCACTTTGACTGGCTCTGCTTGAGTAAGCTCACCAATAGAACCCGCTACTTTGTTACCTAAACCGGTAGCAGCAAAGTAGATTCCCATCATAAAGGAAACATACTTAATCGGAGCCAGCTTGGTGATAAACGAAAGGGCCACTGGAGAGGCACAGAGTTCACCAAGGGTGTGAAACAAATAGGCCAAGATCAGCAACATCAGTGCTGCCTTATCGCCATACTGCTCAATATCAATGGAGGCCTTGGCCATAAACAAGAAGCCAATACCCATGATGATGGTACCAATCGCCATCTTGAAGAGAGAAGAAGTCTCCCAGCCTTTGCGCTTGGCCCATATCCAAAATCCACCGACTACAGTGGCAAAAATCATAATGAAGAAAGCGTTTACCGCCTGGAAGACAGAAGTAGGTACGGCATAAGGATCGGTCAGCTGCTCTGAGCCCCAACGGACACCCGCGTAGATCGCCAAGACTAAACCACCAAGTACTAAAAAGAGATAGCCTGTATCTTTCTTTTTCATGGTTCCCAGAACGCCTCTCACTAATAAAAAGGCTGCCCCACCGAGGAAGAGAAAGTCTATTATCCAGAGCGATACGTCGCGATCGATTTTGCTTTCAGTGTAGAGGTTCATCAAACCACCTGCTTGCTCAAAGGCTCCCCAAAAGACAATTACAATCAAAAAGGAGAGTAGCAGTACTACATATTTGTCTTTTTCTACCTTATCAATGTCAGTATAGATTGACAATAAAAGCCCGGCTACTGCAGCCAAAAATACACTTAAAAGGGCATATGGGATTTGCTGGTTTTCAGGTCCTTTATAAAAGCTTAGGGCCACGCCTCCAACCGCAATCAATATCGTAATGATCAGGTGTAGAGGATTCTTAAGCAGCCTTCCGTATAGCTCCCCGAGAGAGGTTGTCTTTTCTCCCTCACTGCTCGCGGCATTTTTGCTTGGTGCTTCACCAATGCCCACCAAAAATTTCTGTCCCCACATAAATACGAGCTGCCCCAAGAGCATCCCAATGCCAGCTAGTCCAAAACCATAGTGCCAGCCATAGGTCTCACCAATGAAACCTACTGCGATAGAGGACAAGAATGCCCCAACATTGATACCGATATAAAAAATGGTAAAACCTTGATCTCGCCTCAGATCGCCTTGTTCATAAAGGCCTCCGACCATGGTTGAAATATTAGGTTTTAGCGCTCCAACCCCTAAGATGATGAGGGCAAGACCGGTATAAAAGGCCCAGATGGCATCTATTGCTAGGACACTGTGTCCGAGGACCAAGATGAGACCACCGAGCATCACGGATCGTTTCTGCCCGATAAATTTGTCTGCGAGGATACCACCAGGAATAGAAGCCACGTACACCAACATTGTGTACCAACCATAAACTGCAAGCGCAGTACCGGCATCATAGCCTAGGCCTGGATTGGCATCGGCCAGGGACCTGGCCATGTAAAGAGAGAGTATGGCTCGCATCCCATAGTAGGAGAAGCGTTCCCACATCTCTGTAAAAAACAGCACGTATAAGCCCACCGGATGCCCGAAGAGCTGGCGCTGATTTTTAAGCGTATTTTCTGTCATAGCAATAGTTTATAAATCCGATAGCTTTAAATA
>CAZHOC010000054.1:0-12843 GCA_964534295.1 uncultured Bacteroidia bacterium
TATGATAAAGTCTTATGCTGAGTATCAGAGACTCTACGGCGGTAGCACTGCCGGCTATTATTTGGCAGAATCTGTCCAACTATTTTTCCAAAATGGCGGTCAGAAGTGCACCATCATTCCGGTGGGGACCACTCAATCTCCCGTGCGCAAGCAGGATTTGCTACAAGGCCTCAGTATCAGCAAAAAGATGTCAGTCCAATTGCTGCTCATCCCAGATGCCGTAGCACTGAGCGAAACAGACTTTTACGCTGTCCAGCGGAGCATGATGAATACCTGCGCCCTAATGAAAGATCGTTTTGCTATCCTCAATACCCGCAATCCTTCAGGCAATTATAGCCAAGACTTCCAGTCCTTTAGAAACAATACCAGTGGCTCAGGACTCAGCTATGCTGCGGTATATTACCCTTGGTTGGTCAATGGCAGTAATGTGAGCGTCCCGCCAGCGGGAGCAATCGCGGGTATCTACGCCAAAAAGGATCGTAATGATGGCGTTTGGAAAGCACCAGCCAATGTGCAGATCAGCGGCATCAGTGGCCTGAGTCATACTTTGTCTTCCGCTGCGCAGAACGCGGCCACGACTCATAGCAGTGGCAAATCTATCAATGCGATTGTCTCCATGCCCAATAAAGGCATCTTAGTCTGGGGGGCTCGCACCCTAGCTGGCAATGATAACGAATGGCGCTATGTGCCCGTCCGTCGCTTCGCGACCATGGTCGAGCAATCTGTAGAAAATAGCCTCTCTTGGGCCGTCTTCGAACCCAATGATGCCAACCTATGGGCTAAGGTTGAATCGTTCTGCGAAGCATACCTCCAAGAACTCTATCGCCAAGGAGCGCTCCAAGGCGCGAAAGCGGATCAAGCCTACTTTGTCAAATGTGGCCTCAACCAAACCATGACGCAGAACGACCTCAATCAAGGCATCATGAATGTAGAGATCGGCATGGCTCTTACACGTCCGGCTGAGTTTCTCGTATTGCGGATTCAGTTGAAGATGCAGTAATCAGTCGCAAATATTTTCGACCTCTTTCCGCCACGGGCCCTGATTGCCGATGCGGTCAAAACAGACTTCATGGATGTTGTTATAGCGTCCGGTGGCCGCGGTCATGCCCCAATAGACTTGTGGATTGCCCATAAATACCTCATTGAGCAGGTCCTTATTGGCGGAGATTACCTCCTGACCATCGAGCATCACGGATAGCTTTTGCGCGTCCGGATTCCAGATCACGTAAAAAGTATGCAATAAGCAGTCCTCGATATTGGGGATAGTTACCGGCCCGGCAAGATCGTTGGCGTGGCCTACCCGTCCGTTGAGCATGATGGCCAGATGATCTTCTACGGGATCGCCTAAGTGATAATTGACCCAGGTGTCGATTTCTATACCGACCGAAGGCCGCAGGCCTGAAAAGCCGATACCTTCTCCCACAAAACCCAGCACATTGGTGCTCGAACAAAAGACAAAAACCATCCCGTCCGCACCTGATTCATCCTCACAACCGGCTCTGATCTGTAGCTCTACCGAAAAAGGCTCCTCAAGATTCAAAGGTCGCTTATACCAAATTGAACCCGAACGATAATCATAGGCCTCCGTCAAGCGAAAGCAATCTTCATCGGTCAGATAAGTATCTCCCCTGAGGCTAAAATCCTCTATGAATGGGCGTTGCGCGAAGAGCGAAAAAGAAAAAGTAATCCCCAAAAAGAGGAGGCATAGGTTCCGAAAATTCATGGTAAAGCAGCTTTGTAAGAAGTTACAAAATCCACTCTGCGATTGAAAGGCAGTCTTCCAAATGCCGCAAGTCTAGCTTACATTCAAAATCTTTATAGACCTTTTCATAAATGGGACTTCCTCTCCGGCCTTATGATTGGCGAGCGCTTTGGCGATAGGTGAGACCATTGATAGCGCAAAGCATTGCTGACCTTCTCCTTCCACTTTGCCTAGACTAGCCGAAAAGTAATACAAGCCCTCATTGGTTTCGGCTAGGCTGCCAAAAGCGATATGATCTATACTTTGACTGGGATCTATCTGCCCAAATTGTTGCTTCATCTTAGTCGTCAGCGCCAATTGTTGGTTGTGCTTATTGATTTCTTGCTTGAGCATTTCCCGCGAGGTCTCGAACTTATCTCCTGCACTACTTTTGGTGTCTTCAGAAGCGGCTTTTTGGGCATCTGCGATGGAACGCTGCAGTCGATCAATTTTCTGATCCAACAAGGCCAAGCACTGAGCGTGTATCTGCTCTTTGAGGGAAGGATTCATGACCCTAATATGGGGAAATCTGACCACAAAAAAACCGCCCAGCGTTTAAAAACACCAGACGGATTTCACAAACTTCAAACTACTACTTGACTACTTTAACTTTTTGGTGCGCTTAGCACCTTTGACTACTGAAAAAGAACGTTTTCCTTATTAGCAAGATCCTAAATGATTTGCTCAAAAATCTCAGGGTTTGTACGCCTTTTGGATAGGGGTTTTTACGCAATTTGAGCTGTTTAGAGGTTTAGGACCGCTGCGCGGAACGCCTATCTCGAAATGTAGAATGTCCAATATCGAACGCTGAATGCAGAAGGAATCGGCAAAACTTCGACATTCATTATTGGGCATGTGAAATTCATTCCTCTGCTGCGCGGAACGCCTATCTCGAAATGTAGAATGTCCAATATCGAACGCTGACTGCAGAAGGAATCGGCAAAACTTCGACATTGGGCATTCATTATTGGACATTCGAAATTCATTCCTCCGCTGCGCGGAACGCCCATCTCGAAATATAGAATTTCCAATATCGAACGCTGAAAGCAGAAAGAACCGGCAAAACTTCAACATTGGGCATTCATTATTGGACATTCGAAATTCATTCCTCTGCTGCGCGGTACGCTCATCAAAAAATCCCTCATACCATAAGGCATGAGGGATCGGATATCTTTTCAGGCAAAGCCTTAGTTTGGCTGCCTGCGCTTGCGCTCAAATAATTTCTCCCATTGGTTTTGACGATCGCGACGGCGATCCTGACGCAATGAATCCCGCGTCAGACGACGCTCACGCTGCTTCTCAAGCAACAATTGAATCACATCATCAATGCGGTCATATTGGGTATCGAGATTCTCTCTAAACATCACGCAATCCATCTCATCCTGGATCTCCATGCTCGGATCAGGGAACTTAGCATTTTTAATTTGGCGATATTTGCGGTCCCGGTGGACCTTTTGCATGAATCTAGCGTAGATGGGCAGAGCCGTATTGGCGCCTTGGCCCAGGCCTAAGCTACGGAAGCGTACTTTTCGATTATCCCCACCTACCCAAGCACCACAAACCAGATTGGGTGTAACACCCATAAACCAACCGTCGGTTTGATCCTGAGTGGTACCTGTTTTGCCGCCCATCTCTCCCTTCAGGAGATAGTTGTAGCGGATACGTTTGGCCGTACCACTATCTACGACGGTTTGTAGCATTTCTAGCATCATGGAAGCCGTTTTGCGTTCCATGACTTTGGTACGCTCAATATCACGACTGTAGTCTACGATTACATTACCGTTTTTGTCTTCGACGCGTAGCAAGAACATCGGTCTGACGCGTACGCCTCGGTTGGCAAAAGCACTATAAGCTCCCACCATCTCTAGTAGGGATAAGTCTGCTGTGCCAAGCACTAGGCTAGGTTCGTGCGGCAAAGGACTGCTAAAGCCCATACGTTCAGCGAAGCTGGCTGCATTCTCCACACCCACCTTCATCATTACGGTAGCCGATACCGTATTGACAGAGTTGGTCAAAGCTCCTTGCAGGGAATAATAGCCCTCATACTCATCATTAGAGTTGCCCGGCGCCCAATCGTCATAGTCATCATAAACGACCAATTCGTTAGGGATGTACTCACAAGGGTCGATGCCTTCTTCAATCGCCGCTGCATAAACAAATGGTTTGAAGGTCGAACCGACCTGACGACGTGAAGTAACGTGATCAAACTTATAATGCTCAAAATTGATGCCTCCCACCCAAGCGCGGATATAACCTGATTGGGGTTCCATGGCAAGGAAACCTGCATGAAGGAAAGACTGTGCATATACGATCGAGTCTAGTGGACTAATTTCGCGTTCGATATTACCCTCCCAACTCGGAAGCGACATTTTGATGGGTTTGGCAAAATGCTCCCGAATTTCGGTTTCACTTTTGCCTTGAGCCTTGAGTTGGCGATAGCGAGCAGAGCTTTGCATGGCTCGCACGATCTCTGGATCATCTGTCTTCCAGATTTTGCGCTTCGCCCAATGTTTATCAAAGGTCTTTTGGAGGCCTTTCATGTGCTCATTGACCGCTGCCTCTGCATATTTTTGTAGGCGAGAGTCAATGCTGGTATAAATCTTTAAACCGTCGGTATAAAGATTATAAGGACTGCCGTCTTCTTTGGTTTTGTCGGCGAGAATTTGTTTGAGCTGTTCGGCCAGTTCTTGGCGGAAGTAAGGCGCCGGACCTTGATTGGAGGATACGTATTGATAATCCGTTTTTAGCTCTAGTTCTTGGAGCGAATCCGCTTCTGTTTGCTGTAGATAGCCATATTTGACCATCTGGTTTAAGACTACATTACGGCGATTTTTGGCGCGCTCTGGATTACGATAAGGGTTATAAGAGGTGGTCGCTTTGAGCATTCCCACGACTGCGGCGGCGTCTTGGACTTTGATATCGAGTGGATTGATATTGAAAAATCGCTGCGTCGCGGCATTGACACCAAATACATCCTCCCCAAAAGATACCGTATTGAGATAATAAGTGAGGATTTCCTCTTTGCTATAGACTTTTTCAAGCCTGCGGGCCACGATCATCTCCCGTACCTTATTGATCGGCAGGCTCATCATCCAATATGACTTGCGAGGAAACAGATTTTTGGCGAGCTGCTGCGAAAGCGTACTACCACCCCCGGAGCTGGCATCTCCCATCAAGACAGATTTAAAGGCCACACGCATCATGGAGCGCATATCAACGCCAGCATGATCGTAAAAACGAGCATCTTCAGTCGCGATCAAGGCCTGAATCAGCTTGGGTGAAATCTGCTCATAAGGAATTTGGGTCCGGTTTTCGAGAAAGTATTTCCCTAGGATGCTGCCATCAGCGGCAAAGACATCGGTCGCTTCGGCATTATTGATTTGACTGAGTTCCTCTTTGCTGGGTACATGCCCAAAGGCACCACCCAACACCAAAAAATAAAAGATGAGGATCAGTGCGGCGCCGGCGCCACTCGCGATGAGGAGATATTTACCTGCTTTCTTAAGCCTCGTTTTCCACATATGATTAAAGACGGACATTTGCTGCTTCGGTTGCAAAGATACAGTATATGCCCGATTCGCTTAGTGTGTACTTGATATGAACTAACGAGTCAAGTCCAAGAAAAATTGAGGAGTAAGTTGCCAAATCTGAGATTATGCTGTTTGCTACTGCTTCGCAGAACGCTTATCTCCAGAGATCCCGGATATCCTCCAAAAGTCGGATTCTGGGATGTCTTGAAGTATTCAATTAAAACAACCGATAGATCATCCCGGCCAAGGAACGCGAGCCGGAATCTTTCGGGATAAGCGTTCCGCGCTCCCGATATCTATCGGGAGGTAAACCTACTCCTCTTCTTGCTCCTTCATGGCTTGAAGAGCTGCCTTATCTGCTTTTTTGAGCTTGGCTACTACCAGATCATAGGAATGCGTGATCAGTTCCTCGATCAGCTTACGACCCACGGTGCCATTGAGAATGACAGAATTCCAGTGGGTTTTATTCATATGCCAAGCGGCTTGTATCTCTTCGGGATAGCGCTCGCGCAGCTCTAGGGCGTATTCGGGATCACATTTGAGGCTAATGGTATTGCCGCGCTTTAGTGGCATGAGCACAAACATTTTGTTCATCACCTTAAAGACGAGGGTCTCTTCGTCAAAGGGAAAACTTTCGGTAACGGCTACATGACTAATGCAATACTCGCGGACTTCTTCGATGTTCATGCTAGGTGATAAGTAGTAAGTAAAAAGTAGGTAGTACGAAGAAATACAGCTTTCTAAGTACTCGCAACTAGCTACTAGGGGGCAATATCTGCACCCAATTAAAGCAAAAAACTCGAATGGATAGTCTCTCTAGATTAGGTTTACACCTCCCCGTCTCCAGGAATTTTAACACTCTTAGGCGTAAGCTGGCGAAGACGTACTTCGATACTGCCTACTTTGGGGTTGCCGAGGGTATGGATTGGTAGTTTGTAATCGGCAATTGGATCGTCGTCAAGCAGGATTTCGCCATTGATCTTGACCAAAACGTCTTGGGAAGCGAGTTTGAGGTTCTTGTGCAAGAACACATGATCCATAAATTCGATTGAAATATCTAGGTCTTCGGCCGTAGCGAGATGACGAGGAATATCGATGCTAAAAAAGCCGTCTTTACTGGTTAGGCGACTCGCGACAATTTTATCACCAATCTTGATGATAACGGATGCCTTTTTGAGGGGTTGACCAGAGTGAGTTTCTAGTATGCGTCCTCTTACTCTGATAACAGCAGCTTCGGGAGTTTCTCCACCATCGAAGGGAATACCAAATGGCCGGGCCTCAACGCCACTAAATATCAGCAAGCTGAAGAGCCAAACAAAAATAGTTTTTTGTAGAAGTTTACGGTGCATAGTGTATTAGCCATTTGTGTGATGCTGTAAAGACGCTAGAGAAACCCTAAAGGTTGGCAGGAGGTGTATTTTCCTATATACAATTACCGCAACTAGGTTCAAAGGTTACGGTTTAGCCCTTAAATAAAAGCCTTTTCTTGTTTGAATTAGCAACTTTGCCCATTAATGCCAAAATGAGTTGTCCCGCCAAAGACGGGACAACTGCTAACATGAGTGAAGACTTGTAATGCCTAATTGAAGGAATATTCTAACTACATACCCAAGATGATGAATCTAAATCTTGACTTCCAGTTCAAAAAGGAAGGTGGGTTACGTGATTTTTAGGAGGCAGAAATATCCAAGGCCAGAAATCTCTGGCTTTACCAAATCATTTGAGAAATCTTTGCGTATTGAGACTGCTGGAATGACGAATACTGAATTTCGAACGCACAATGTTGAAGGGACCACTACCCCTTCGAAATTGGGCGTTCGAAATTCGATATTCAAAATTCTCTCGTTCCGCGAAGCGGAAAAAGAAACAGGGTGCCAAGCCTAAGCCCAGCACCCTGTCGATCTATACTAATCCTAACCTATTGTCCGAAGAATTCGCGAATCTTGGAGAAGAAACCACGTTGTTCTCGGCTCGGATTAGGTTGAAAATGCTCTGATGTACGCATCTGCTCGAGAGTTTTGCGTTCAGTCTCTGTTAGTGTCTGCGGCGTCCACACATTGACGTGCACCAACATATTACCAAAGGCATTGGCGTTGATGCTTGGCAGGCCTTTGCCCCGGAGTCTAACCACTTTGCCCGCTTGAGTTCCTGCCGGCAGTTTGACGCGCACTTTACCGTCTAGGGTCGGTACTTCTACTTGTGTACCCAAGGCTGCGTCTGGGAAGCTGATAAATAGCTCGTGGATCAAGTTATTGCCATCTCGTTCAAAGTGTTCATGCTGCTTTTCTTCGATTTGAATGATCAAATCACCAGGGCTGCCCCCTCTGAGTCCAGCATTCCCGCGTCCACGGACGCTCAGATTCATGCCTTCTTGTACCCCTGGAGGAATTTTAACTGATACGGTATCTTCTTCGTCGACACGACCCGCTCCTTCGCAAACGTTACAAGGCTTAGCGACGATTTTGCCTTCCCCTTGACAGGTAGGACAGGTAGAAACGACTATCTGTTGGAAGAATCCTCCTCCTGCTTGCTGACGAATTTCTCCAGCACCGTTACAGGTAGGACAGGTGCTAAAGGAAGTTCCCTCATCTGCACCTGTACCCGCGCAGCTATTACAACTCACCTTACGGTTGAGTTTGATCTTCTTCTCTACGCCAGCATAGACTTCCTCCAGGGTAATACCCATACGAATGGAAATATCAGCGCCTCGCTGACCACGACGTCGGCGACGACGACCGCCCCCTCCGCCTCCAAAGAAGCTTTCAAAGCCCCCTGAATCACCAAAGATGTCGCTAAACTGGCTGAAAATATCCTCGAAACCGCGTCCGCTATAGCCTCCGCCTCCAGCAGCACCGCCTAGACCCGCATGACCAAAACGGTCATAAGTGGCGCGTTTTTGCTCATCGCTCAGCACCTCATAAGCTTCTGCCGCTTCCTTAAATTTTTCCTCAGCTTCCTGGTTATCAGGATTTTTATCAGGGTGATACTTAAGGGCCATCTTACGATAGGCTTTCTTCAGCTCATCCTTATCGGCGCTCTTACTGACGCCTAATACTTCATAATAATCTCGTTTGGCCATAATGCTCTTGCTATTCGCCTACTACTACTTTTGAAAACCGGATTACTTTATCCTTGAGTTTGTAGCCCTTTTCGACTTCATCAACGACTTTCCCTTTTTGGGAATCATCAGCCGCGGGTATAGTAGTAATGGCTTCATGTAGCTCAGTATCAAACTCTTTACCCATACTGACAATGGGTTCTAGGCCTGCTTTGGCAAAGCGTTTACGCATGCTGTTGTTGACCAAATTGATCCCATCCTTTACGGCTGACAGGTTGTCAGTTTTTTCAATGGCCGAAAGGGTACGGTCAAAGTCGTCCAATACCGGCAATAGCTTGACCAATAGATCTTGGTTCGCAAATCGCACCGTTTCGCTCAGTTCTTTCTTCTGGCGGTTACGGAAATTGACGAAGTCAGCATTGAGTCGGAGCACTTGATCTTCCTTCTCGGCTAAGGCTGCTTGCGCGTTCTTTAGTTGCTGTTGAAGATCAGCGATTACCTTCATGGCATCATCAAGCGTAGCGACGTCTGAATCCCCCTGATTATCAGTGGATTCGCCTTCGTTTTTGACTTCGATTTCTGCTTCGTCTGCGCTCTTTTCTGCGCCCTCAATCTCTATTTCCTGTTCGCTATTTTTGATTTCTTCTTCTGCTACTTTTTCCGCCTTTGTCTTTTTGCTCATTGCTGTTTTGCCTTTATTTTTTCGAAACCAGTTTCCTGCTTTTCGCATACTTATTTTTGAACATAATGTGTGCCATTGACATTGTGGCAATAAATGCTGCCAAATTAACGCAAAAAAATACAGGCTGCCTATAAGTAAATCACTTATAAACAGCCTGTAGCAAAAGATATTTTTCTTCTATTTGCCTTGAGCGTAGAACTTTTGATAGTCCTCCCAAGTAACAGTCTTGTAATGATCTTCTCCTAAGAAACTCAAGATTACCATCATGTCGTCAGCCTTCTGAAAGCCCGCTACATTGGTAAGGATACTCAAGTCAGGATTTAAGAAAGAAGTAGTAGGATACGAGAGTTTGCCATTAAGAATCTGTACAGCTAACTCGTGCACTCCACGACGCCCAATCTTAGGATTGTATTTGTAAGTAACGCCATTGATGGTTACTGATTCTTTACTTTCCGCATCAAATTTAACGGCGTGATAGTTATCGTTGATGTACTTGACGACACCCGGATCTGAATAAGTGGTGGCGTCCATACGCTTACACCAACCACACCAATCAGTATACATATCGATGAGGAGCTTTTTGCCGTCCTTTTCAGCAGCGGCAGCGGCTTCTTCCATCGTTACCCAATTGATTTCAGCGGCGCTAGACTGAGCGTTCTCCGCAGGAAGACTCATAAAACCCCAAGAGGCAAAGCCGAAGGCGAAGAGCGCCAATGGGAGCCATATTTTTTTTGCTAAATACATGTTTGCTTGAGCTTAATGCTATAAAATCTGAGACCTAATTAACGAAATTATTCAGATTAAAGATTGCTAGCTATCTGACAATTCTATCATTGGAAAGATCTGAAGGGATTTTTGAAGAAAATAGACCAATCAGAATGACCAATCTCGAATTATTGGCTGACTCGGATTTTGGGCTACTGCTTCGCAGAACGCTCATTTTGCGATAAGGCAATGTCTTGTCGCTTCCGATCAAAAAACGAACTGTGTTACATTAAATTAGTCTCTAAGGCGCTGAATTTTGGCGCCGATGGCGTTGAGACGTTGCTCGATATACTGATAACCGCGGTCAATCTGCTCGATATTATAGATTTTGGAGGTGCCTTCTGCCGAAAGCGCCGCAATCAATAGCGCTACTCCCGCCCGGATATCAGGTGAGGTCATAGAGATCGCCCGTAGCTTTTGTTGTCTGGCCAAGCCAATCACAGTCGCTCGGTGAGGATCACATAAGATGATTTGGGCCCCCATATCGATAAGTTTATCGACGAAGAAAAGGCGACTTTCAAACATTTTTTGGTGAATCAAAGCAGAACCCTTGCACTGCGTCGCCAGTACGAGCACGATACTGAGCAAGTCAGGCGTAAAGCCCGGCCATGGATGGTCGGACACATGCATGATGCTACCGTCGATAAAGGTCTCAATCTCGCAAACCTCCTGCGGCAAAACACGAATATCATCGCCTTCAAATTGCATCTTGACCCCCATGCGGCGAAAAACTTCAGGGATAATGCCCAAATGCTCAATGCCTGCATTTTTGATTAGCAATTCGCTTTGGGTCATGGCGGCCATACCGATAAAGCTCCCTACTTCGATCATATCGGAAAGCATACGGTGCTCGGTTCCGCCAAGAGAATCAACCCCTTCTATCGTCAAAAGGTTACTACCAATGCCCGAGATTTTGCCACCCATACGGTTGATCATTTTGCAGATCTGTTGTAGGTAGGGCTCACAGGCTGCGTGATAGATGGTTGTAGTGCCTTGGGCGAGAGAAGCGGCCATTACCAAATTAGCGGTACCCGTAACAGAGGCCTCATCTAACAGCATATAGGTTCCTTTGAGACGTCCTTGGGAGGAAACTTCAAAAAGACCTTTTTTATTATCGTAGTGAAATTTAGCTCCTAGCTGCTGGAAGCCCCAGAAGTGGGTATCCAAGCGACGACGACCAATTTTATCCCCACCGGGCCGAGAAATAAAGGCCTTGCCAAATCGGGCCAATAAGGGTCCTACTAGCATGATAGAGCCACGCAGTTTACTAGCGCTGCTCCAATAAGCTTCGCTTTGGATATAGTCAAGATCAAGCTCGTCGGCTTGAAAGCGATAAGTGTCTGGTTCTAGCTGCTCCACCTTTACGCCCATATCCTTGAGGATGCCGATCAAACGATTGACGTCAACGATATTGGGGACATTTGATATAGTAATGGGTTCAGAGGTAAGCACTACGGCACAGAGGATCTGGAGGGCTTCGTTTTTGGCCCCTTGAGGAGTGATTTCTCCGGAAAGACGATGACCGCCTTCGACCGCAAAATATTCCATTGCTTTGCTAGATTTTTTGGTAACTACTGATACTGCTGAGAGAATTTTCATGTTACTAAGGTCCGCGGAATTGGTTCCCATCTCTTAGGTATCTGAATATTCGCTTTGCTTTGCTGAGTATTCGTAGGGGTTGCTGTAAAATTAGAAATCCCAGGTGCCGATTACGCAAAAATATCGCAAATCGACAACTGGGAGTATGAAGTTTAACCGTGGCTTAATACCGATTTCTTCTTCGGTTAGAATTATTGTTCGAATTAGAACGACGGTTCTTTTTCTTTTTCTTCTTGTTGTTGCGTTGGAAGGTAGGTTGAGGCGCTGGGGCCTTAACTGAGATCACCAAATCCTCGGCTTTGACATTGAGTTTGCCTTTTGATAGCTCGTTGATTTGTTGCGCGATCACCTCCTCAGGACTTGAGTAGCGATCGGTATGACGCAAAAACTGCATCATGCTATTGGCAATCAAGTTGATATAGGCTTCCTTTTTCTCAGGATTTTCCATTTCGACGGCATTGTCAATCATCTTTTCGATGTTTTGACCATACTGACGATAGCGGGCTTTGCCCTTATAATAACCAATATGCTTAGTCGGACGACCTAGTACTTGTTCTTTGGTCGGGATAGGAAAAGGAGCCTCAACATCGAGATCAAATTGGGCCATCAAAAACATATGATCCCACATTTTGCGGCGGTAATCCTCAGTATCTTTAGGCGAAGGATTAAGGGCGTTCATTATCCGAACGATTTCTTCAACTACCGCAGAGCGCTCATCACGATCTTCGATGGTCTTTGCATAATCGATCATCTGCTGCACGTTACGCCCATACTCCCGCAATCGCAGGGGTTCATTAGAAACGTAATATTTCATAAAAGGGGATACAAACGATTAAATTAAATGCTACTCCAGCTGGCTGAAAAACAGTTCAAATACTATACCGCGGGAGAAATTACCTGAGAAGAGAATCAGCTTTACAAACGAAGGGAAAAAGTGATCTGGCTGGTCAGGTAAGAAAAGCTTACGCGAATAAAAGAAAAAATTGCTACAAAGAAAAGGATCAATTGCCCTGACGACTACTCAACCAAGCCATTAATAGCTTTTCTTGCTCGCTTTTTATTCTCTTTCTACGACCCAAACTGTAGTTGGTTGGAGTGAAAAGTCCAGCATATTTGACTTCTACCGTCTGAGTTTTTCCTGCACGAAGAACGCTCAACTCTATACTTTTACCTTCCTTGAGTTTATTACAAGCATTTACAAGTGCTTCCTCTTCGATTGGTTTGCCATTTAACATAGTCACGATATCTCCTGTTCCGATGCCGGCGAGATAAGCATCTGTTCCGGCCCGGATTCTCCGAACGATCAGTCCATCTGTATGCTCCTGTATAGACATGATGCCCAAGCGCTTCGCGCCCGCTTTATTATTTGGCTGGACGTCCAGCTCTAAGCCAAAAGGAGAAAAGATTCGACTATAGTCAGGCGACTTCAGGCCGAAAACATATAGATCAAAAAACCGCTGCCAGGATT
>CAZHOC010000055.1:0-12747 GCA_964534295.1 uncultured Bacteroidia bacterium
GCTCGAAAAGGAGATGCTTTCCACCAATGGCTGGGTAGGCAAGGCGCTCAAAGATGCGGCCATCATCATCATGATCACGGGTGCGGGAGGCATCTTTGGTAAGGTGCTGCAAAACTCTGACTTACCCCTCATCATTCAGGAATACCTAGGCGATGCGAATCTTGGGATTTGGCTACCCTTTATCATTGCCGCTGCCTTGAAATCTGCCCAAGGCTCCTCTACAGTCGCCATGCTCACTACCGCCCCAATCATAGCCCCCCTGATGACTAGTTTGGGTTTTGTCTCCGAAGTCGACAAGGCCTTGGCCGTACTAGCGATCGGAGCAGGGGCCGCCTGTGTCTCACACGCCAATGATAGCTTTTTCTGGGTGGTGAGCCAGATGTCCAACATGAGCGTTAGCGTAGCCTATCGTTTGCACACCATCGGTACTGGCGTAGTCGGTCTCAGCGCGGGTATAATTGTTTACATTTTGTCAATGATCTTTTAAGGTCTCGTTAAATCTGTTAAAATCATCATAAGCCATGCAGCGAAGCTAGGGCCTGAGGTGTCATGCTGTTGGAGACAGCAATTTGCTACCATCAACCACAAATCATACACCCACTTATGAAGACTTCTACCTCAACCAAACTCGCTTGGGCATGGGCCACTTTTTGCCTCCTGATAGGAGGCCTTATACCACAGCCCCTAATCGCCCAAGAAAGTCCTGCAGTCATCTCCGACAGTTCTAGCACCACCCAAAAACTCAACTACTTTTTACAGCTAGCCGATAGTATCCGCGAAGCCGCCCTCATCCCAGGGGTAGGCATGGCCATTGTCTATCAAAACGAACTCATCTATACTGGGGGATTAGGGTACAGAGACCTCGCCCAAAAATTGCCCGTCACCGAAAACACGCTTTTCTCCATCGGCTCCAATACCAAGGCCTTTACTGGCGTGATAGCAGCTCAACTCGTTGACGAAGGGTTGCTAGATTGGGAAACACCCCTCATTGATTATATCCCAGAACTAAAGCTTAAAGAAGATTATATAACACGCCATGTCACTATCGCCGATGCCCTCAGTCACTCCACCGGATTGGGCCGTCACGATGACATCTGGAAATACAAAAATCTTAGCCGAGAGGAGATACTAGCCGCTCTGGTAGATTTAGACTTCAGCAGCAGTTTTCGCAATAGTTTCAATTACAACAACCTGATGTATGTGGTCGCGGGCATTGCTCAGGAGCGCGTTACGGCTCAGTCTTGGGAGAGCCTCGTCGAGGAACGCATCCTCAAACCCTTGGGCATGAATAGCTCCTATGCCTATCAGGAAGCCTTTATCAATGCCCCAGAGCGAGCCTTAGGTTATCAAGAAGATGGGGTAACGATTGCTCCACCGGTAGATTTGAGTGGAATCGGCCCCGCTGGCTCCATCAGTTCTACTCCCAAAGACATCGCCAATTGGCTCCACATGATCGTTGACTATGGACGACACAATGGCGAAGCATTCTTGTCTGAAAGCGAGTATAATTACATGCTACGGCCTCACAGCAAACTTTCCATCCGCAACGAAGATGAACTCTGGTATTATTATACTGGTCTCGGCGGCTGGGAAAAAGACGGCAAAAGAGTAGTCGGAGCCGATGGCGCTATCGATGGCATGAATTCCCGTACCGTGATGCGCCTTGATGAAGGATTTGGTATTTTTATCATGACCAATAAGGTCTCAGAATACAAACGCCTCATTGCCGAGTATGCAGAAAATATCTTCATGGAGGATAATTACGAGCGAAACTATGGCTTTGAAAACGCGCTCTTCAATCTAGTCGATTTTAATGCCTTTCAACGCATCTTACTTGAGCAGGGGAAAGAGCCGGCCCTGGCTTTCTATCGTGCTTTGGAGCATACAAACTTTGAAGCAGAGATGAATTCACTGGGTTATGCCCTCATGCGTGAAAATATGTTTGAGCTAGCGCTATTTGTTCTAGAACTCAATACCACTGAGCATCCGCAATCTTCCAATGCTTTCGATAGCTTGGGAGAGTGCTACTTCATGATGGAAGATTATGAGTTGGCTCTCAAAAATTATCGCAAATCGCTTGAGCTCGACAACAGTAATGGCAACGCTAAAATGATGATCGAACGAATCGAGAAGCGCTAGCCCTTATTTGGGATAATCATTCTGCGCAGCAGTACTTTTTTTATTACTACCGCTGCGCGGAACGCTTATCTCATTGGCTTTAAATGCTAAAGCCTTAGCCTTATCGCTACAATCATTGGGTCCCCATCCATTTCTGCTAAATTGAAGCCTATGAAATGGATGCCTATTTGTGGCCTACTACTGGCCTTATTAGCTTGTACCAACACCAAAGAGAGCAAGCAAAAGATGGAAATGACTCAAGGCGAACCGAAAGCAAACCTTTGGTTTGATGGTCAAAATACGCTAGGCGAAGGCGCATTCTGGAATGCCAAAACCCAAGAATTTATCTGGGTAGATATCGAAGGAGAAGCATTTTTTATCTCCGATGGCGATCCTAAGAATGTCCGTAAAGTAGTCCTAGACAAAAAGATCGGCACCATCGTCCCGGACGATAAAGGTAATTTCGTAGTCGCCCTCGAAAACGGCATATTTCATATCGATCGTGAAAGCGAAGCCCTAAGCATGCTTGCCAATCCGGAGGAGAGTCTCCCCAACAACCGCATGAACGATGGCAAATGCGATCCCGCCGGCAGACTTTGGGTAGGGAGTATGAGTATGAAAAACGAAGGTGCTGTGGGGGCGCTTTATCGGGTAGAGGCGGATGGAAGCAGCAAAAAAATGGTATCTCCCGTCAGCATCTCCAATGGGATTATTTAGTCGCTCGATCAAAAAACGATGTACTATATCGATACTAGCCTCGGCAATGTAAGGGCCTATGATTATGATAAAGCGAGCGGTGATATCACCAACGAACGCCTAATCATCGAAGTACCGGATAGTTTAGGCTATCCCGATGGGATGACGATTGATGCCGAGGGCAAACTCTGGATCGCTCTCTGGAATGGGCATGCAGTCAGTCGCTGGGACCCGGATACGGGCAAGCTATTACAAACTATTGAAGTCCCTGCCCTCAATGTAACCTCTTGTGCTTTTGGTGGACCAGATTTAGCGACTTTGTATATCACCAGTGCGAGGATTGGTACTTCCCCTGAGCAATTGGAAGCTTATCCTGCCGCGGGCGGGGTATTTACCGTCAAGCCGGGAGTCAAAGGGGTGCCTTCTCCCCTATTTCGGTCAGGCGAATAAGCGTTCCGCGCAGCGGTAAACTCCCCCTAAATCGAACACAGAGGCACAGAGAGGTAGGTGCCTGCATGAATGACGCACCTCATCCCCGCAGCAGGGAACTCTCTCTAAAGGCCTTTCGACTGCGCTCAAGGTGACAACTTAATCTCCCCTTGTCATCCCGAGCTTCGCCGAGGGAACTGGAGGGACAAGCGTTCCGCGAAGCGGTGTACTCCCTCTAAATCGAACACAGAGGCACAGAGAAACAGAGATCGGAAGACATCGGTAGAATGCCGCACCCGCAAATCACCTCAAGAAGCCTTTCTCCGCGAAATCTTCAAACCACGCCGATTGAAGTAGATCATAAAACCAATGATGATCCAGATTCCTATCACCGAAGGGATGTACTGACTATGGGGTTGGTACTGATCAAATATAGTCCCAATAAAGGCCGCAAATAGTGCTGAAAAGGCACTGGTCATTTTATAGATGTGCTCATAGACCCAAAGCTTGTGCTTTTTGTAAGTCGCTCGGGGAATCAGGTAACGCAGCAGGTCATAGGCAATCACCAATAATAAGGCACCTACTGTGCTGTAGATAATCACCGGCGACCAGATCATGCCGATGGATTTGAAGTAGTAGAGAAAATATGCCAAGACGACCAGACTGATGACAGTAGCTCCGATATCGATGGTTTGGGGAACATTGCTTTTTGAAGTCAAAATTCGCTTGCCCGAGAAGGCAACGTAGCCGCTCAATACGGTGATCACCAAAAGGAAAGTATTGCGTCCAAAGACAAAGACTCCTAGTAAACCCGTCAGGATCACCACACTTATCAAGTAGAGAAATAGGTGGCCGCTGCGGTTGTGGACCTTGCCGCCTTTGAGACTAAGTAGGGCGATCAAGCCTAGTAAAAGGGCGATTGAGCCAGTGAGTACATGGATAATAATGTTGCTTTGGTGTAAGGCTTCCATAATGTTGCGTTCTATTGATTAGAGACACAAAGCTCTCTTATTGAGCGAATTACCAAAGAGAAAACTGGCGAGGAGCCTCAATCATTGGTGAATGGAAGCTAGGCAAGGGCGAATGATTTGAAGGATTTACTCAATTTTGATCAGTTTGCGCATGCTGGCGGCATAGCTTTTACTACTAGAGATTGGCGCTAGCTTGCTTTGATCAAATTCGATTTGGTAACGACTGTTGAGATGGGGCTTGATTTGCTTGATGTGGTTGGCGTTGACAATATACTTCCGATGGATGCGCAGGAAGTTAGGGGAAAGACGTTTTTCGAGGAAGATCAATGAGTAGTCACAGAGCATTTTGTTGCCTTCCACATCGTACAGAAAAGAGTAATTGTCATAAGCCTCGAAGTAGACAATCTGCTGCGAACCGATGAGGATGATACTCTCGCCCTTCCGGACTGGGACCTTGGCGATGGGTTCTGGACTCGTTTCAGCTTCTGTTGGCGATGCTTCTATCGGCTCTTCTTTTAAGGTGCCTCCTGTAAAAAAATGCCAATTACGAAAGAAACTCAGGCCCATAGCCAAAGCGATGATCCCATTGAAGCCATAGATATTTCCACCCGCAAAGGGACGATATGATTCGTTGAGAAAGATGAGATTTTTGATGATCTGCTCAAGCTCGGAAGCCAAAACCCCAATCGCAAAAAAGCTCACAGCAAGCAGAAGGTAAAGCTTCCACTCCGGCTGCAGTTTTTGTTGGAACCATGATTTATGGGAGGCAAAACTGATAAGAGAATAGCCAATCACCATACTGGTGGAACAGGAAAGCAGCAGCCACTGAAACCAATTAAACTGATCATGGAGGAGATAGTTGGCCGTGCCAATAGCGACTCCAATGACCAATATATGCGGTACATATCGATTGACGCTTTTGAAGTCGAACTTTACGGCAGCCATTTTTGATTCCAGTGATTATTATTTAACTAGTCTTTCACTTCCCTATAAAGATGAAGAGAAATATATACATAAATTTCTCTATATAAGAATTGCTTCTAAATTTTCAACATGCGACAACTATTACTGCTTTTTCTCATGCTTGGGATGGGCACGGCCTTTGGTCAAACGCTTACCCAAACCGTCCGGGGACGGATTGTCTCTGATACTCAAGAACCTCTCGTGGGGGTACAAGTTGCTATCACCAATACTCCGACAACTTTGGGGGCCTTTACCGACTCTACGGGCAACTTTGTAATCGAAAAAGTGCCTGTAGGCCGCCGTACTTTGCAGGCTCGACTGGTAGGTTACAGTGATTTTTCCAGAGACAACCTCAACCTCAACTCTGCTCGCGAATACTATATTGACATAGTCTTGACTCCTAGTCTTTCGCTTGATGAGGTAGTGGTCAAAGGCTATGTCCGCAATGACCCTACTAATGAATTATCGGTTCTTAGTGCTCGTCGCCTAGATCCTGAAGAGCTTCAATATCACGCTGCTACGGCCAATGACCCCGGACGTTTGGTTCAAGGGATGCCAGGTGTGCAAAATGGGCAGGATGTTCGTAATGAAGTAGTCGTCAGGGGCAACTCTCCCGCAGGTATCCTTTGGCGCCTTGAGGGAGTTGATATTCCCAACCCCAACCACTATGCGGGACCAGGCTCCTCTGGCGGTGGTATCACCATCTTTAGTGCCGGCATGCTTGGCAGCTCGGATTTCTCTACGGGTGCCTTTCCTGCAGAATATGGCAACGCCCTCTCCGGAGTTTTTGACATGCGTTTTCGCAATGGCAATAAGCAACAACAACAATATACCTTCCGAGCGGGCTTGCTGGGTTTAGACTTTGCTACGGAGGGGCCAATCGTAAAGGGTAAGACTTCGTATAACGCTAATTTCCGTTATTCTACTCTCGGTATCCTCAACCAATTGGGTATTTATCTGCTCGATCCTCGCAACGATAATAACTTTTACGATTTCTCCTTTAAAGTTCATCATCAAGGCAAGAAAAGCCAATTTAGTGCTTGGGGCATGGGTGGCATTAGCTCCCAAACTTTGCGTTCTGCGGAGCAGCCCTGGAATACCTACCGAGACTATTATGTCTATGACTACGGCACCAAAATGGGCGTAGTGGGCGGCACTTGGAAATATATCATCGATGACAAATCTTATTTGGAGGTCAATGGTGCCATCATGGGCCAAAATGCCTTTACTTTTGATGATACCCTTTCCACAGCTTTGGATACAGGCCGGGTCAAAACAGAAGAATACATCACCCAAAGAGCTACCATCCACGCCAAGTACAAGCGCAATTTTAGTCGTAAACTCAACCTCAAGGCGGGTTTTATAGCTTCTCACATCCGCTACGATCTGATAGATGAAAAATGGAACGAGCGCAGCTTGGTCTTGCAAACGGTGATCGATGCCGAAGGCAGTACATTTCAAGATCAAGGCTACGCCCAGCTAAGTTTGCGGCCCAATTCCCGCTGGATGATCAATGCCGGCCTGCACGCCAACTATTATGGTCTCAATCAATCGACCAGTATAGAGCCTCGTGCAGGGATCAAGTTTGAAGCTAGTCCTAATGCGAGTTTTGCTTTTGGGTATGGGCTGCACAGCAGAACGGTGCCTTTTGGCAACTATTTCATCCTAGTGGACGGACAGATGCCTAATCAGAATCTAGATTTGATCAAATCGCATCACTTTATTTTGGCTTATGATCAGTTGATCGGAGAAAACTTCCGTCTCAAAGTAGAGACTTATTATCAGGCACTCTACGATATCCCCGTAACGACCGATCCTGAGCGGATTATTTTTGCGCTCAACCGCCTTTGGGGCTTTGATCCAGACAAGATGGAAAGCGTCGGTACCGGTACTAATTATGGTGTCGACCTCAGTATTGAGAAGTTTTTTGATAAGGGTTCCTTCTTTGTGCTTTCGGGTTCTTGGCTCAATGCTACTCTACAACGCCCCAATGATCCGACGGTTTACCGCTCAAATTATGATGTGCGTTATGCCGCCAACTTTACCGGAGGGCAGATTTTCCCCATTGGTGAAAACGCTTTCTTAGAGACTGGACTGAGGTTTATTTACAATTCGGGCTATCCGATCACGCCTATCATCACCTCTCAGCTGAGCAACGATGGCTATGATCCTCCTTTTGATTTTAGCCAGACCAATTCGGATCGCTTGGAGACTTATTTTCGTCCGGATCTACGCGTCGCTTTACGGGTAAACCGCCCCAAAATCGCTTATTGGTTAGCCTTGGATATCCAAAACTTCATCAACCGGGTCAACAACTTTAACTTCTATCAATTTGATCCAGAGATAGATAGTTGGCGGCCTACGCGGCAGACTCCTATCGTCCCAGTCCTGACTTTTTGGTTAGACTTTTAATAAAAGATTAAGAAGAGTAAATAGTAGCAAGGGTATTGGAAATCGGTTAAGAGCTCCTGATATTCTTGCTACTATTTACTTTTATCTAACTACTTTTCACCTACAGCTCACGTATCCGCACAGCACTTGACTTTGCTTGTACTTTGGCCCTGCTGCCCACTTTACATGCACTCGGTTTGCATTGACTAGGCGGGCAATTTGGTGGACATACTGCTGGGCAATTAGGTGGGCAAGTAGCAGTGGTCTTACTGCATTTGGTAATACTGTAACACATTTGTTAGTCTTTGTTTTTTGTACTGCACCTTCGGTGAACGCTTGGTTCGGAGCTACTGGCTCTGCTTTCACGCTTGTGCTAGCCACCGTTTTGGTAGCCGTCTGGGCTTGGATCAAGACTGGACTCAATAATACTGCTAAGAAAAGGCTAAGACTTAGCAAACATGATTTACAACACATAATACTTGTTTTGGGCTCCGATAGGAGCGGTGAGAATATGTTTCAAATCTGGGGCCTACAAATTGTAAAAGGGGCTAAGTACTTGTCAATGACTTGTTAAGGACTTGTTAAACTTCCCTCTGACAGGCAGTTTTTTCGTTTTTTTAGGAAAAGCAATTGCCATGTCTCTTAATCGGAGTTCCTTATTTGTTTGGGCGGCCAGCCTGGCCTTGATTGCGCTCATATTGTTTCAGGTCCATTGGATGTATCATTCTCAAAAGTTGATAGAGGCGCAATTTGATCAGCGGGTAAGTATGGCCCTATGCAGCGCGATGGACCAGCTAAATGATGAACAAAGTAATCCAGCGGTTTGGATGGTACCAAACCTACCCAAACCAAAACCGAGCTGTAGTGCCCCCAAACTTGATCTCGCCACCCTCGATCGGACCGTGGCCTTGGCGATGGAGCGTTATGGGATCGCCCTAGATTTTCGTCTTAAGATCGCCGAAGATTCCACCGAGCTCCCTTTCTGCCGCAAGACCTATTGTGCGCCACTTGATCCATTAAAATTAGACGCAGATATGGTGCATCTTGAATTTGAAGGCAAGAGCGAATATGTCTGGCAGGAATTAGGTTTGATGGCTTTGGCCTCTATCATCCTGCTACTGTGTGTCAGTGGTTTTTTTGCAGCAGCCTTATTTAAGTTTTGGCAACAAAAAAAGCTCCATCAAGAAAGCATAGACTTTTTTGACAATATGGCCCATGAGTTTCGCACGCCTCTGAGCAATATCCAATTGGCTTTAGGCATTTGGGAGAGAAGAGCACCTGAGATTGAGGATAATCGTTACCATAGGGTAGTCAAACAAGAAAGCCAACAACTCCTAGAGCAGGTAGATCTCATCTTACAGTTTTCTCAACTATCTCAAGAGGCATATCCACTTCGTCTAGAAGAAATCGAAATCAATGAATTTTTAAGAGAAGAAATTGGGCTGGCCCAAATCTGGGTTCAGGAGAGAGGAGGTAGCATAACGCTGATCGAATCATCAGCCCCCATGCCAAGGCTACAAATAGATCGCTTGCACCTACGCAATGTACTACGAAATCTATGGGACAATGCTTTGAAGTATGGACAGGAAGCCGCCCAAATTGAAGTAAGCTATGGCACTGACAAGGGTCAAATACATATCTCAGTTTGGGACAATGGCGAAGGAATCAGCCAGCATGAGTTCACTGCTATGGCCGAAAAGTTCAAGCGTTCTGGGACAGAAAGCCTAAACAGAGAATCAGGTTTTGGACTTGGGCTCTATTATGTACAAAAGGTCATCGAGCTTCATCAAGGAGAATTTAAACTAGGTCAAAGCAAAGCTTGGGGCACTGAGTTTCAACTAAAATTTCCCATAAAATGAACGCCACTACACCCGCCCATATCCTGATTGTTGAGGATGATTTGCATCTGGGGTTTCTGTTGATGGAAGTTTTAGAAGATGCCGGTTATCAGGTAAGATTGAGCAAAAACAGCCAACACGCCCTCAAAAACCTATCTCAATATAGCTTTGATCTTTGCCTGCTAGATATAATGATGCCTGGTGAAGATGGCTTTAGCCTTGGCCAACGCATCCGCCAAGAATATGCAGACTTGCCCTTTTTGTATTTGACGGCAAAATCTCGCAAAAAAGATCAGCTCAAAGCCTACGCCTGTGGCGCTGAAGATTTTTTGGTAAAGCCTTTTGATGAAGATCTCTTGCGTTGCAAGATTGAAGTGATTCTTAGACGCAAAGGACAGCTCTCAATCGAAGAGCCTGATTTTTTCCAAATCGGCAAGTATGAGTTTAATTATCCCATGCAGGCACTCAGCTTCGAGGACAATTGTGCTCGCTTGACAGAAAAGGAGTCAGAGATTTTACGTTTGTTATGTCTACATCAAAACCAGATTCTGCGTAAAGAGGTAGCCGTAGAAAAGGTCTATGGTAGAAAAGATTATTTTCTCGGACGGAGTTTTGATGTGTTTATTTCGCGATTAAGGAAACACCTGAGTGAAGATCCCCGCATTGCAATTGAGAATGTTTTCAAGGTTGGTTTTATCCTTAAAGTACCGCATTAATCGCCTTAGATTGGCATCACAGAATAGAGGGAATAAGCCATTTTACGAGGCAGACTCTTAAGGGCGCTTAGCAAAAAGCGCTCTTGGAGGTTGAGATTTTCTTTTGCGAGCATCGCTTTGTACTTGCTGAGGTATTCAACCTCATTGAGCAGATCTAAGACGATACAGGCCTTTATCAAACGGGACTTATACTTCTGAGGAGCGTATTCACCCAAGATCCGCCAATAGGCTTTTTCGTGATAGAGATTTTTGTAATGCTCTCCTCTAGACTTGGGAATCCGAAATTTGGAGGGGCTAGAAACACGCCCACCTACGCCATCATCGTAGTTTTTGAGGCCTTCGTGTAGATAGTAGCGGTTGGCCTTAATATCAATCTGGTACCAAAGGTGGTTGACATCATCAGAAACATTGGGATTGAATCTTAAATCTCCTAGTAGCTCGGTTTTGGTGATACCCCAAAATTCCCCTTTGCCATTACGGATAATATCTTCTCCGGCCACATAACCCGTTTTGCTGAGTCCTTTGCCAGTAAACTCCTTTGTCTCAATACTAAAGCAATTGCAGGAGACAGCATTGATCTCGGGATCTATTTCACGCGGTACGGAAATCAAGCGTTCTAAAGCCTCTGGCAATAAATTGTCATCATCAGACATTAAGGTGAACCATTCGCCTTCGATAGCGTCAAATCCAAGGTTACTAGCTTTGGCAAAGCCTATGTTTTCTTTTAGAGTAATTACCCTGAGACGCGGATCATCATATGAGGCGAGAACCTCAGCCGTAGCCGCTTCTGAGCCATTGTTTATCACAATAAGCTCAAAGTCCAGAAAGGTCTGGTTTAAAATGCTCTCCACAGAAATAGGTAGAAGATGAGGTCGGTTATATGTGGGGAGTACTATACTAATTAAGGGCATATTCCCAGGGGTTACAATTTTAAGGGTTCATGCTTGGGGCCTTGTGTGGGATTAGGAACTAGACTGTTTGACAATATACACTGACTAAAGACAGACATTGTTTTGATTGCTCTCAACTGGCCATATTAAGTAATGAATGGTCAGAACTGAAATATGTTTTGTCTATATAATTTCCTTCATGTATTTCATCTAAAAAAAGGGCAGTAGCCAAATCAAAATGGTACTCTGAGCGTTTACTTATCAGTTGATTTATCTCAACTAAGCCCGCTTTGGCTGATTTGACTTGATAAATTTCAAAAAAGCCTTCATATTTGTAAGCATTCACTCACATCTCATGACAGAAAAGCAATTATCCATCCTAAACGCAGCTCTCAAGTTGTTTGCTCAACAAGGCTTCAGTGCGACGCCTACGAGTCAAATAGCCAAGGAGGCCGGTGTATCTGAGGGATTGATTTTTCGTCATTTTGGCAAAAAGGATGGCTTGCTTGAGGCAGTGGTTAAGGAAGGAGAAGAGAGCTTCAAGACCCTCTTTGCGGATGTAGCGATGGCCTCAGAACCCAAAGAGGTGATTCGCAAAGCGATTTCCATGCCTTTTGGAGTGCCTGAATCAGATTATGAATTTTGGCGGCTTCAGTTCAAACTCAAATGGGAGTTAGATAGCTTTCACGATAGTAAGGTAGAACCTATGAAGCTGGTTTTGACCAATGCCTTTGAGAAACTAGGTTATGAGGATGCAAAATTGGAAGCAGAAGCCCTCCTACACTTAGTAGAAGGAGTGGGTAGTGCCATGCTCAAGGGCAAATTAGCCCACAAAGATGAGCTGCTACAATTTTTGTTAAAGAAGTACGATCTCTAATATTTTTTTGTCCACATACTGAGTGATCACTCACTAAAGCTGCATAGCTCCATTGACCATACGCCAAATGCGTAATGGGTTAGGGTCTTGTAAAGCGAGGGGCAAGAGTTCCTCAGGGAGGTTTTGATAACAAACAGGACGTGCAAAGCGCTGAATAGCCAAAGTGCCCACCGAACTTGTTTGGGGGGCAGTAGTGGCAGGATAGGGACCACCATGAACCATCGCATTGCATACCTCCACTCCGGTCGGAAAACCATTGAACACCATCCGTCCTACTTTGCGTTCGAGGATAGTAATCAGTTCCTGATACTCGTATAAGTCATTTGAGCTGCCGTGAATAGTTGCTGTCAGATGACCTTCTAAACCTCGGGCCGCTTCCAATAAGCTTTCTTTCTCATTGGCCTTTACCAAAATGCTGCTAGGCCCAAAGACTTCCTCCGCTAGTTCAGGATGTTGCAGGAAGGTCTGTAGGTCTGTTTGGTATACCTGGCCTGCGGCTGCGTTGGCGGTTTCGCTTTTTTTCCCTCCGGGAACGCTTCCAATGGTCTCTTGTAGTCTAGTGATCCCAGCTTCAAAAGCTTCTCGTATCCCACTTGTCAGCATCGTCCCGGCCTCGGTCTCTTGAATAGCGTTCTGCAAAGCAGTAGCAAAACTAGCTTGATGCTCACTCTCGGGTAAAAAGACCAGACCAGGGTTGGTGCAAAACTGCCCTACTCCCAAAGTGATAGAAGAGGCCAAACTTTTGGCGATCTGCTCATAAGATGCCTGTGCCTCCGGTAAAATGAAAACAGGGTTGGTGCTACCCATCTCTGCATAAACAGGGATGGGGACTTCTCGCTGATTGGCGAGGTCAAATAG
>CAZHOC010000056.1:0-12694 GCA_964534295.1 uncultured Bacteroidia bacterium
CTGCTCCGACTAGCAGCTGGGTCTCGTTATTTTCGTCTTTGTAAAGGAAGGGGACACTGAAGCCGGTGCAGCAGGCTGGTTGAACATCAATCCCCCCGAAGCCATTATCACCGCTGGCAAAAACAGGGGTAGAGGCCGTTCCCGTATTTTGATAATAGTTTAGATTACCGCCTTGCTCGCCTATCACAAGGTCCAATAAGCTATCTCCATTCACGTCATATAGCACGGGGGTAGCCTGCTGACCCACGTCTATACCTTGGAATTGGGGCCCTAAGAGTAAGAAGTCAGCCTCCGCGCCTGGCGCCGCCTCATTACGGAAATAATGTAGCTGACCGTTAAGATCCCCCAATAACATATCTTCATCTCCATCATCATCAAGATCACCAAAGGTGGGTTTGAGACCAAAGATGGTGGGATTAAAACGGTTGCCAAGCTGTAGGTAGTCTCTGCTCACTAATTCGTAGGCGGGCAAGTTGGCGGTACCAATGTTTTCATAAAGGGTTAGGCCCGCATAATCTGCTTGGAGGCCTGCGCGATAGAGGTAATTGCCTACTACGATATCCAGTAAACCATCTCCATTGTAATCGAAAAAAACGGGGTAGCTACTTTCACCACAGTCGACGAGCTGATTTTCCATAAAATCTCGCTCCTCAAAGGCAAAGACTTCATCGGCAGTGGTGGAGGTATTGCGGTAATAATAAATGTTTTGATGATTGACCGCCGTGCCAGTGGCGTTAGAGGCGGCAAGTAAATCCTTCTTGCCATCCTGATCGATGTCTATGTGGTAGACTGCTGGGAAGATAAAAATATCAATGGGAAGATTGTTGCTGGGAAAGGAAGTGTCGACATTATTCATTTGAGCCGCTTGGGCTGTGCCGCCATTTTCCACTAAGACTATATTATTGTAGTTAAGATCTCCCAACAAGAGGTCTTTTACCCCATTTCCATCCAAATCGACGGTGCAAATGGTAGAGCCTGCATGTCTTACTCCACTTGTCGAGCCCCCACCTTTACAAGAGGTGTTGAGTATAATATCATTGTTGAGTCCGGCCTCCATAAACTGGCCCCAGCAATCATCACTTAAAGAGAAATCCAGGTTTTGACAATTGTTAGTGCCGATTCGCTCATAAAATCTCACGAATAACCCACTAGGATCAAAAGCTAAAATATCAAGATCACCATCACCGTCAATATCATCTAGAGCTGGGATATCTGAAGCAGCATTATAGACTTTAAGACTATCAGGTGTCAGTAAAAGGCTGTCTACCAATACAAAATTGAGCTTTTGAGCGGTGGATTGATTATGGAAGATTTTGAATCCGTTATCTGTACCGCTCGAGGTAAATAGGTCTGCCTTTCCATCACAATCATAATCCGCCATAAGGGCCCAGTTTTCTAGCTCAGGGATCTGAATTTGATATTGCGGGGTATACTCGTAGCGAATATTGCCGTTTTCGGATACGCCAATAAAGCAAAGAGATTTGTTGCCAGAACGATCAAATACGAAGAGATCCTGAACCTGATCTTGATTAAAATCAATAGCCGAAAACTGGGGCTGATTGAGGCCGCCAGCAAAGGGAAAGTCTAATTGGATACCCTCTTCGGTAAATTGGATTGCATCATATCGTGGGAGCTCCTGGGCCCATGCCTGTATGGCAAAAAAACAGATTAGAAAGGAGAGAAATTGCTTAGGCATACTAGGTAATGATTGTCTGAGAATTATAGACAAATCAAGCTAAAAAAGCCATACCAATGGGGGTAGAAAGTACAAAGTATTTAGTATAAAGTAGTTAGTACAAAGTAGTTAGTATAGAGTATTAAGAGGTTCGCCCAATTATTAGTCTAAATACTAGCTACCATCTACTTAATACTAAAGATGAAGGGTATGGGGGAGACGCTCGTATTCTCGTTTCATATTGGATGCTAAGACAAAAACACGGTCTTGCCGATACTGATCGATCAGATCGAGTATCCTGGCGGCGTTTGCCTCATCCATATTGGAGGTGGGTTCGTCTAGTAGAAGGAGATCAGATTTACTAAACAAGGCAATCCCTACTTTGGCTCGCTGCTGCATCCCAGAAGAGAAATATTTAAGCGGTTTTTGGTGGTGTCCCTTAAAGTCGAGGATGTCAATTAAATCAGTAGGATTATCTAAGAGACAAGTCTTTAACTGAAAGTGGAGTTTGATGAGTTCTTCTAATGTGAGTTCGGGGTACATCTCGATCTGGGGACCTGCCCAACTGAGATGTTGATATACCTTTGCTACGGGCAAGTTTGCCTCTGCAAAAGAATAACTGATCTTGCCCTCAGAGGGCCCAAGCTGACCAGCAATGATTCGTAAAAGAGTAGATTTCCCAGAGCCGTTAGTTCCCACCAAGGCGGTTTGAGGATGCTGAATCAAGTCGAGATTAATGTCTCGAAAGATCCAGCGTCGATAGTATTGTTTGCCGACCTTGTTAAGTTGAATATGGAGCGGCAGACTCATTTATTCTTTTCGAGAATTGCTAGAGGGTACATAACCTTTGATAATCCCTCTGGTAGCATTACGGATAAAGGTGATTACCTCATCTCTTTCTTCGGTTGCTGGAAGGTGCGCCTCTACATAGGCTAAGGCTTTCTGATTATTCATTCCCGCTAAGAAGACATGACGGTAGATCTCTTGGATATGATGAATGGTAGAATTATCAAAACCACGTCGGCGAAGGCCGATAGAATTTACCCCAACGTATTGTAAAGGAGAACGTCCACATTTTATATATGGAGGAACATCTTTCAATACCACGGAAGCACCTGCTACCATGACATGTTTGCCGATGGTTACAAATTGGTGAATACCGGCCATGCCCCCAATTACAGCATAATCATCGATAGTAACATGCCCACCCAAGGTTACTGCATTGGCCATAATGACATTGTCTCCAATGATGCAATCGTGTGCGATATGCACATAAGCCATGATTAGTACATTGCTACCTACTACGGTTTTGCCGAGATAGTCTGTACCTCTGTTTAGAGTGGCGAATTCACGTACTGTGGTATTTTCTCCAATCTCTAGGGTAGTACGTTCCCCGTCGAATTTTAGATCTTGAGGAATTGCAGCAATAGAAGCGCCAGGGAAGATTTTACAATTTGCACTAATTCTCGCACCATCATGGATACTGACATTAGAACCTATCCAACAGTTTTCTTGGATTTTTATGGCCCCGTGAATGCTAGTATTGGATTCAATGTGGACATTATCTCCAATCAGGACGGAGGATGGCAAACCACTATTTTGAGGTTTTTCCCGCCAAAACTCTAGCTGACGAAAATCGGCTGATATAAAGGTATTAGGTAAGATGCGGCAATTTTGACCAATCTGAACATCATCGTAGATCACTACATTAGGACCAATTTCTGTTCCGTCTCCGATAGAAACCTTGCCATAAATTACAGCATTAGGTCCAATCTTAACGTTCTTGCCAATTGTTGCATCAGGGTGTACAGTCGAGTGTGGGTAGTCAGAGTGGGTTTTGGATACAGGAAAACTCATAGTTAGTTTTTAGGAACTACGCTGGCGACCAAATCTGCCTCACAAACTACCTTCCCATCAACGTATACTTTGCCTGTCATCATGCAAATACTTCGTCTTCGGGCAGTCATTTTGAGTTCGAGCATCAATGTGTCGCCGGGTAATACTGGTTTCTTGAAGCGAGCGTTGTCTACAGCCACAATATATACCCATACTGACTGAGGATTTTCAATGGTATTTAGTAGCAAAATACCCCCAGTCTGGGCCATAGCCTCGATTTGTAGTACTCCTGGCATTATCGGGTTGCCAGGAAAATGTCCCTGAAAAAATGGTTCGTTTATCGTTACGTTTTTGACTCCCATGATGGTATCATCAGTGAAGTCTACAATCTTATCTACGAGTAAAAAGGGATAACGGTGGGGTAGGATGTCCATAACCGCGTTAACATCGAAGATAACGCCCTTCTTTTCATCTTTCTGAAAACGCTTAGAAAGTTTAACCTGCTTGAGTCTGGTTTTGATCTTTTTGGCGAGTTCAACATTTGCTTTATGTCCCGGACGATTTGCAATGATATGGCCCTTTAAGGGAACGCCTACCAAGGCTAAATCACCGATCAGATCCAATAGTTTGTGTCTCGCAGGCTCATTGTCATGACGCAGACCTTCAGGATTTAGGATACCTTTCTTGATATCATCCACTCCCTCAACTCCGGGAAGACTAGCCAAATAGGCCTTGTCATCAGAACTAGGCTCCTGCTCCACGATTACAACCGCATTGCTAAGGTCTCCACCTTTAGCAAGATCATTGCTATGCAAAGCTTGTAGCTCATGCAAAAAGCAAAAAGTCCGGCTATTAGCTATGTTGGGAGCAAATTCTTCCATCGATTTTAGTCTCGCCTGTTGTGGCTTCAATATATCAGACTCAAAATCAATCAAAACTGTTGCATGAAAATCTGAAGCTGGCAAAATTGTTAGCTCCACATCTCGCTTTGCATCGGTATAATGCTGCGTTTCGTCAATCGCAAAATATTCTCTATCAGCACTTTGCTCCTCAAGGCCTGCCTCAAGTAGTGCAGAAATAAATCCCTGAGCACTGCCATCCAAAATCGGCACCTCAGGACCACTTACTTCTATCAACGCATTGTCGATCTGAAGACCAGCCAATGATGCTAAGGCGTGCTCCACCGTGCTAATGCTTGCTTTGTTTTGGGTCAAAGTGGTGCCTCTAGAAGTATCAGATACATTGTCCACATCGGCAATGATCTGAGGTTTTCCTTCTAAGTCCGTGCGCTGAAAAACATATCCATGGTTTTCAGGAGCAGGATTGAATGTAATGCTTGCAGCCTCTCCAGTGTGTAGTCCAATACCTGAAAGGGTGACGGCTTTTTTAAGGGTATGTTGTTTTGCCATAGCCTAACTTCTTTGCGCGAGCGCTTCTTCTAGTGCCAGTATTTTTTTGTGCATCTCCTCCAAACGGCGAAAGAGAACTTCTGACTTGAGTTGTTGTCTAAATCCTTGAATAGGAGAACCGCGAAATGCCTGTCCGGGTTCTTTTATGTTTCGGTTGACGCCTGATTGAGCATCAATCTTTGTTTGATCTGCAATATTTAGGTGTCCTACAATGCCGACCTGACCTCCGATCATGACATAGGAACCTAGTTTTGTACTCCCTGCAATACCTGCTTGGGCCGCAATTACCGTACTCGGTCCTACTTCCACATTGTGAGCGATTTGAACCAAGTTGTCAAGCTTTGCTCCTTTGCGGATGATGGTGCTGCCTACAGTGGCTCTGTCAATCGTACTATTGGAGCCAATCTCGACATGGTCTTCCAACTGAACGTTCCCCGTCTGAGGGATCTTCTTAAAACTACCATCAGCCTGTGGGGCAAAACCAAAACCATCACTGCCGATAGTAGTCCCTGCATGGATGATACAATTTTTACCTATTTCACATCTGTTCAATACTCTAGCTTGAGGATATAGTAGGGTGTTTTCGCCTAAGCGAACGCTACTCCCCACATAGGCTTGAGCATGTATTTGGCAAGCATCTCCAATGATGCTATCCGCCCCGATATAGGCAAAGGGTCCGACATAAACATCTTCACCGATCTTTGCGCTCGGATCAATAAAAGCAAGATCTGAGATGCCTTTTAGGTCCTTCTGTTGTTCAGCTTGCGCCTTTTCTAGCAGGCTGGTAAAGGCGAGATAAGGATCATCTACGCGTAGCAAGGCCGTATTGAGTGGCTGGCTAGGAGTGAAGTCCTTAGATACTATGACCGCGCTGGCTTTGGTACTATAGATGTACTCAGTGTATTTGGGATTAGCAAGGAAGCTAATACTGCCTGCAAGCCCTTCTTCGATACGCGCAACAGTGTGAATTTCCTGACTGGAATCACCTTCGATTTCGGCATTAAGCCAAGCAGCAATTTGTTGCAGAGTATATTTCATTTCAGCAGGTCATCGCAAATTATGGCGATAAAGGTAAGGATTCGTCTCGGCTTTTTCCAAGTAGTCCTAATTTGCTGAATGGAATTTACCTTTATGGATAATGCCAAAGACTTTAGCCTTAAGGGTTTGGCCTATGTATGGGCTGTTTTTAGCACGTGAAGGAATTTGCTTTGCCTCCAACTTCCATTCCCCTTTTGGGGCAAAAAGGCTGAGTTCGGCAGCGCCGCCCTCCTCAATGGTGGCAGATGAAAGGCCTAATAGCTTTCTTGGCTCAAGGCTGATCAACTCCACCAAACGTGTAAGGTTGATGTGTCCTGTTTCTACTAAGGACTGGTAAGCGATAGAAAAGGCCGTCTGTAAACCCAAGATGCCCGTCTCTGCCTGTTCAAACTGTAATTTCTTTTCTTCTATGCCTTGAGTATGGTGCCCACTAGCCAATACTTTGATTTTGCCGTCTTTGATCGCCTCAATTAAAGCATCAATTTCCGTTTGGGTACGAAGTGGAGGCGCGAGCTTATAGTGGGTGTCATATTCCCATAGATCTTCGTCTTGATGCGCGAGGTAGGAAATATTAGTACCCATACTGACGGCCCCACTAGCTACTTTCGCGCTATCTATGGACGCAAGTGCCTCAGCGGTGGTAATCGGGTGAAAATGGATGCGACCTCCTACATATTGCTGCAAATGAAGGTCTCTTACCGCCCCCATGCTTTCAGCGATGGCAGGAATCCCTTTCATGCCCAGTTTCGAAGAAATTTCTCCCTCGTGCATTTGGCCGCCCTTGGTGAGGTTTTGATCCGTAGGATATTGAATCAATAGACCATCAAAGGATTGGGTGTAGAGCAAGGCTCTTTGTACCAAGCCTGCATGCTGAAGCGGATGAGAACCATCTGTAAAGGCCAAGGCTCCATGTTGATGCATATCATACATCTCAGCCAGTTCTTTTCCTTCTGCCCCGTGTGTGATGCTACCAGCTAGCTGAACGCTTACCTCCAAAGCTTGGGTACGCTGCTTGAGAGAATCAATCATGTGAGCATTGTCGATTACCGGCGAGGTATTGGGGTAGGCGAGGAGGGTTGTGAAACCTCCTTTTACCGCTGCTTGGCTCAAAGCCTCTAAACTTTCTTTATACTCAAAGCCGGGATCGCTCAGCTGGACATGTGAATCCACCCATCCCGGAGAGACGTGCAGGCCTTCAGCCTCTATTATTGCTGTCTCCCCGTCCGCTTTAATACCTTCATTACTAATTTTTGTGATTGTACCCTCCTCGATAAGGATAGAGACTACTTGATCATGAAACTTACTATTGGGGTCAATCAGGTGGACGTCTTTTAATAAGTAATTAGCCATGACAAAAAAAGCGAATTGTTATGTGTTGGTAGAGGTCTTTCGGCGGTTGAGAAACAAAATCAAGATTTCTGTCCCCAAAAAGAGGATGGCCATCCAGACAAAGTATTTCCAGAGAGGGACTCCCTCTTTTTCTTCTTGGACAATGGTGCTGATCGAATCAGGCAATGCCGGTAGTAACTGTACTTCCTCAAAACCTTTTTCATCTAGAGCTGTGCGTAATTCGTTCTCAGGGAAAAAGCTTAGACGAGATTCTAAATCAGAGATATTGAAGGCAATCTTTTCCAAGACTTCGTTTTCTTGGACGATATCGTAGACTCCCTCTTTGAGGGCCATTTGCTCAAAGTTAAGCGTAGTTGCACCTCCCTGAGCGTATTGTTCTGGTGGATTGGCTTGTTGATCTTCTCCTACTAGCGATATCAAAGCAGGTTTGTCAGTGCGAATACGTTTTGGAGTGTAGAAACCAATTTCTTGACTCGCCTGCACAATTTGACTTTGGTTCATAATCCTCGTGAGGCGGAATAGCATGGGAGCAAAAATGGTCTTGAGGTGAAAATCCGTCCATTTGTCTCCTGGATAAATGCTAAAGGTATAAAGTACCCCATTGCCTACTTTGGATTCTACCAAAAGAGGATTGCCATTTTCGAGGCTGATGATCTTATTTTGAATCGTTTGGTTGTTAAGCTTCAAGGGTAGATATCGGTTGACGCTAGGGGCGTCGAAAGATCGATTGTTACCCGCTTTGAGAAAGATGCCTTCAAAAACGGGGTGAGCCAGATCTACCTGACTTCCTTTGATACCTTCCTGTAAGTTTACGGCTGGACTAAGGCTGCCCACACCAAGCTGCTGGAAAAAAGCGTTCGCCGAGGCGATATCCGTTTTCTCTCCTGGGAAATACATAACCCCACCACCGTCTTCCATAAAGCTTCTGAGGCGATCGGCGAGCCCGGAGCTAATGTCTGGAAGTCCCAAAAGTACCAGAGAGCGATAATCGTTCAGCGTAGCTGCCGAAACATTACGGTAGCTAATAAACTCAGCATCAAACTGTCCTAGGTCCCCATATAAGATCCGCAGATTCGGAGAGCGTTCACCTTCTACAATCAGGATCTTCTCCATTTTGGGTACGTAGAGGGTGAAATAGCGGCGATTATCAAAATCGATAGGATTGTCATCTAATTCTACATACCCTCCTTGCCAACCACTGCTGGTTGGGGTGAAGCTGAGTTCAATATTATCAGAAGAATTAGGCTCTAGCGATTTATTAGAGATAGCTGCTGCCTTACCATCGAGCATTACCCTGATGCTGAGGTCGCGAATTTTGGCTTGACCATCATTGACCAAGGCCATGGACATCTCTACTGGTTTATCTACCTCTACGATTTGGGATTCGATTTTTGTCTCGGCGACGTAGACATTGTTTTGTTCCCGACTGGCTAGGGGGATATACTTTACAATCAAGCTAGAGTCATTGTAGACAAAATCAGAGCTGTCCGTCATCACCGTTGACTTCTGAAAATCGCTGAGGAAATAAAGCTCTCTAAGGGGATTGCTCGCGCGCTGAAAGATCTGGTCTGCAAAGCTGAGAATTTCTGTATGCGGACGAATGTTTTGGAAGACCTTGACGCCTTTTAATTCTTCGAGACTTTCTTCTTGCTCACTAAAATTATAGTTGAGTTTTAAATCCTGAGTGGTCATCAGCAAAAACTCATCTTGTCGGCTGTAAGCTTTGATGATATTGCGAGCCAAAGAAATCGCCTGTTGTAAATATTCACCTTTCTCATTGCCGGCGGTCATGCTGTAAGAATTGTCTATCACGAGCGCAACCGAACGATTGCCTTGCATCACGGCTTGATCTTCACTGACGATAACAGGATTGGCAAAAGCAAAAACTAATCCTGTAATAGCTAGTAATCTGGCCGCTAATAACAACCATTGCTGAAAACGAACTCTTCTTACGACTGATTTTTTTACCTCCTTGACAAAGGCGACATTACTAAAAAGGATTTGCTTGGGGCGCTGAAGATTGAAAAAGTGGACGATGATCGGCACAGCTAAAGCCAAAAGTCCCCACAACAAGCCCGGATTCAAAAATGTCATATAGAGGGTTTAGGTTATTGATGAACCCAATTTTTGAGTATAAAGTCCATCAATTTCGCCATTTTTTCAGTCTGCAAATATAGGCAGAATTGCGGAAGGAAAAAGTGCTGGAGTTTGATCCTGCCCTCATTTTTACTTGAAAAAGTGTCTTCTTTATGTAACCTTGAGTCTCAATTGCTGTAAAACGAAAAAGAGCTGCTTGACATTGATGTAAAAATTATTATTCTTGCGGCGATTTGACAAACAAACTTGTATGTATTGGACATTAGAATTAGCCATCTACCTTGAGGATGCTCCTTGGCCCGCAACGAGAGACGAATTGATTGACTTTTCGCTTCGTTCTGGTGCGCCTTTGGAAGTGTCAGAGAACCTTCAGGATCTTCCTGAGGATGACAATCAGACCTACGAAAGTATTGAAGAAATTTGGCCTGACTATCCTTCTAAAGAGGACTTTCTCTTCAATGAAGACGAATATTAAAGAGGCTTCTTTGAAGATAGAGGTAACACAACTTTCAACACGTTATCAAAACCGAAATGTTCTCCGGAACGTTTCGGTTTCTTTTTTTGCCGGCCTGCACTACCTCATTGGTGCCAACGGGAGCGGCAAAACCACTTTATTGCATATTCTTTCCGGCCTACAGCCATATACGGGGCATGTGGTGATAGGCGATACCGAACTCAAAGCCTTTAATCATAAAAGTCTGGCCCAAAAGCTTGCCTTGGTGCCCCAAAAGTTGAATTTAGCCTTCAGGGTAAAAGTTAAGGATTACATATTGATGGGGCGCTTTCCCTATCTCAATTGGTTGGGAGAGTATAAGGGCGCGGATTATGACAAGGCGAGGCAGGTAATGCATGATTTAGGCTTGACTGGCTTCGCCGAACGCGATATTCAACAGCTTTCGGGCGGAGAGCTGCAAAAAGTTTTACTCGCTCGTGGTCTTTGCCAAGATACTCCGGTGCTGATCCTTGATGAACCCGCCCAATCTTTAGACCCTTGGCAGCAAGCGTGGCTTTACGAGCAATTGGATAAACTAAGTAGGGATCGTACCATCATCTGCGCGACCCACGATCCTGAAGCCCTCCAAAATGAATCTGCCCTCATTACTGCCATCCGTAGAGGGGAATTGTTATTCCAAAAACGGGGGCCTATCGATAAAGAAGCCCTATTGGAAGTCTACAAGCCATAGTTATTATTCATTGCTGTTGGGCGCGGTACTTGAGGAGCCAATCTTTATGATCTAGACTCAAGCGTTCGCCTAGGCGTATCTCCCAAAGATCAGCTGCCGCTTGTCCCACCTCCACTTCTGGATAATAATGATCACGAGCAAAGTGTACGTATTTCAACACCTTGAGTGCATCAAACCATTGGTAAAAGCGTTTTGGAAAAGAAGCTAGGTCTCGAACATTGGCCCTAAGCTCAGGTAGTTTTGTTTCGAACTTTTCAGCTTCGCAGAACGCTTGTACGCTGGGGGCTAAAGCCTTAGGGGCATTGGTATACAAGTCCTTTACTTGATCCAATAAGGTCTTGAGGTCGGAAAAAGTCCTAGGGTCATAAGTCGGATAAATGCTTTGATCTCCTGCTAAATATTTACTAACCGCTCTACCCGTACCAAATGGCACCCGATCGCTGGGGCGAGGGGAGGGGTAAACGCGCGTGGAGGTCAACTCTTGGAATCTACCTTCGGGGATAAACTTATGGAGAAAGTAAAAATCCTCTCCAGCTTTGCGTCTATTCATACCGCCTCGCTTCTGGTAGGCCGAGGATCTTACCACCATAGCCGATCCTATCGTATGAAAAGCATAAGGAAAACCCGCGTAGCGGAGCCCTTCTATATAGTATCTAAGGAATAGTTCGTATTGAATGATGCCTTTATATACCTCTGCAGGATGATCTGTGCCGGCTAAGGGGTGGATAAAATCTAGCCCAAGGGCCTCCAACTTAGCGTTCGCATGAAATGCTGCTTCTACCTCAACTAAATAATTGTCAGCCACAGACGTATCCCCATCAGTACAGAGAATGATACCATCATGGCCGATTTGTTCGAAGCGATCCACGGCCTCGTCCATACCAATCTTCCGAGCTAGGCCTACCCCTGCATGTTTATGAGGCAATTGATCAAAGTGTAGGCAGTGATAGCTATGCTTTCGTTTTTCGGCCTTCGCCCAACGCTTAACTTCCGCAATTTGTTGCTGGTGAAATTGTCTTACACTCTCCTCTGCTTTGATAGAAGAATTAAAAACAAGGATGATTTCCACTTTGCCCTTTGGGACTTGGCAATGTTCAAGCGATTGCAGGGTTGGCAGCAACAGAGGTTCGCGATGAGTAGGGATGACAACTATAGCTGTCAGGCCTGGATCAGGGGGCGTTTTGATCTGTCTAGGGGCGAAACGATGCTTTTGGAGGTAAGTTCTTTGGGTATCTATGGGCATTTTATCCACATACTGGGTTTATCCACAATTCGGATGTGGATAAGTCGGTAAAACTGGTGGAAAAGTAAGGAAAATCCATTTATAATGTCTTTAAAAGGTTTGTTTATTTCTAAGGCTGAACTTAACTTGCGCCCGATTTTTAGAAAGATATTATCTAATACTTGACCCTCAGTCAAAATATGTCCGATTCTACAATGAATATAGGAAAAGTGGCCCAGGTTATCGGGCCGGTAATTGACGTGGATTTTAGCGCTGAAGACGCTACACTTCCTCGCATCCTTAACGCTCTCGAAATTGAACGTGCAGGCCAAGATCCTTTGGTCCTAGAAGTTCAGCAGCACCTAGGTGAAAGTCGTGTGCGTGCCATCTCTATGGATTCTACAGATGGTATCGAGCGTGGCATGCCTGTTAAAGATATGGGCGCGACCATCTCTGTTCCTACGGGACCACAGATCATGGGACGTCTTTTCAACGTTACAGGTACTGCTATTGATGGACTGAAAGCCCCTGAGTCTGAAGTTCGTTATTCTATCCACGGTTCTGCTCCTAAGTTTGAAGACTTGAAAGTAGAAGCTGAGGTATTATATACTGGTATCAAAGTAATCGACTTGCTTGCTCCATATCTCAAAGGGGGTAAGATTGGTCTATTTGGTGGTGCTGGTGTAGGTAAAACCGTATTGATTCAGGAGCTGATCAACAATATCGCCCTGAAGCACGACGGTCTTTCTGTATTTGCCGGTGTAGGTGAGCGTACTCGTGAAGGAAACGATATCCTTCGTGAGATGATCGAAGCCAACGTAGTGCGTTATGGTGAGAAATTTGAGCACAGCCTTGAAGAAGGTGGTTGGGATCTTGATGCAGT
>CAZHOC010000057.1:0-12602 GCA_964534295.1 uncultured Bacteroidia bacterium
AATTGCCTCAAGCTTTTTTTATGTCTCAAATTGAGCTTTGAGCTACACTCGCTCCAACTTCAAGGGGGCGCTGTGGTTGGCGTTCCATTGACAGATGTAAAGGTTCTTGTCCTCATCCACGCAGACATCATGACCGTGAAAAATCGGTTTCTCCGCTAACTGATAAGTAGGTTGTAGCGCTCCGCCAAGGTATTGGGGCGGCGTTCCACCTGGGGAAGAAACAACTTTGTCTCCTTCTAAAATGGTCATGAAACCGGTATGCGCTCGCCAATCAAAACTACCTCCTTTTGGCGTTGACCAACATACGCCAGCATACAGGTTTTGCTCATCAAATACGGCTCGACAAACAAACATATTGGGTAAGGAAAGGGTCTTGATATATTTTCCTTCGAGGGTGAAAAATTTATAAGCATTATCGTTGCGCGAAGCGCAAACCACCATTGGCCTCTCCGGATCACGAAGATCGATGCTTACGCCGTGGGCATTGTGCAAATTGTAATTGGTGTCTCCATTCTCATGGCCTCCCCACTTGCGGATAAAGCGACCCTGAGCGTCATATTGGAGGATAAAGTCTTGTCCATATCCATCGGCAACGTAAATATCCCCATTAGGCGCGATGGCCACTTCTGTCGGGCAAAAATGTTGACCGGGTTCATAGACGCCAATCGTCTGGGGATGACCGATGTCAAAAAGCACCTTTCCTTCAAGAGTGGTTTTACTTACGCGGCCATTATGCTTGATCCATTTACCCTTTTTGTCCAGATACCAGCCCGCATCGGCGAGAAACAAAAAATCCTCCTCTCCTTCCTTAGACAATGTCAATCCATGCCCACCTGGATAAGCCGTCCCCCAATAATCAAGCAGTTTCCCTGACTTGTCAAATATCAAAATATTGTTGTCCGTATGATCGCCTATCATGATCAAGCGGCCCTTACTATCCATTACCATCTCGTGGCAATTGATAAGTGGCGTACGAGTGGGGCTAATCTGAGCCCAGTCGGAGATCAGGCGATATTGATACTCTCCATGCCCCAATAGGGTCTCTTCAGTCTTTAGACGTTTGTGTTTACCTACATTGGCCCCTAAAGCGGGGAACGCTAACACGGAGAGCGAGGCTGTAAGGCTACTTTTGACAAAACTTCTTCTATTAGGCATGGGCAGAAATCTTAATGATGGAATATTGCCAAATGCACCTATGCATCCGGCTAAAGTAAGCTAGCTCGCCTTTGGAAATTGCCCAAGTGGTCTGGCATCAGATAAAAGCTTATATGATTGAATGTGTAGCACAGATGTTTTTGTAGCATAGCTTTTAAGCTTTTTGGGCTGTGTGAGCCAATCGATTTGGAAGAATGTTTCGTTAGATTTGTATAGCACATCTAAAATCAAATCAATCATGAGAACTCTATTATCAATCTTCTTTTTCGGGATTTTTGCGCTTGCCGCTGCTCAAGACGGAACCCTACTGATCAAGTCAAATGCTGACTGCAACTTGACGATCGATGGCGAAGCAAGCGGTGAGCTAGAAGCTGAAGAAGTAAAGAAGTTTCCTCTCGGACCTGGAGAACATCTTATCAGAGCCGTTTACAAAAAGCAAAAGCAGGAAAAAATCATTAAGATCGCTCCGGGCATGCAAAGTGTACTCCTACTTAAGTTCGATACTACTCCCGACTATACAAGTCCCAATGCCGCTGACTTGACCGCGCATAGCATTGATCCAGAATCCATTTATAGTGGACCTAACGGCCTGAGGGGTAGGGGGATCTATAGCTTGCCTTATCCCGAGTTTCCAACGGATACCGAGGGCATCCTTGAGTTTAGATTCAAAATTGAACCCGATGGCTCCGTCTCCTATGCCTCCACTACAGGACCTACATCAAAAACTTCCCTAAAGGCCGCTGGCATCGCTGCCATTAAAAAATGGAAATTTGCTCCCGTTGAAGATGTACCAGCCCAATGGGCTACTGTAAAAATCACTTTTCGTATCAAGAAGTAGCAATGAAGGTAAAAATGCGGCTCCGAAAATTCTATTCACTTAGAGCTCTAGCCCTTATCATCGGCATAACGCTTCTGCTGCCATTTTTCGCTTCTGCTCAGGAAGGAGTATTAGTTGTCGGCGTAGAGCAAGACTGCAAAATAAAGGTAGCTGACGGAGATTCGGTCGCCATCAAGGCAGGGGAGCTAAAGCGTTTTAATTTAGCTGCAGGAGCCCATTGGATTGGGGCGAGTAACGGTATCTTTGCTAAGGAAGAAGGGGTGCAGGTGCTAGCAGACACTAAGGTCTATTATAAAGTCAAATTTGATCCTAAGAGGGACTCAATTAAACGAAAGGTATATACTCCCAAGATTAGACAGGCACCCCGTTTCGTATTTGGTGGTGGAGGTGAGTCAATAGATGGGAGAGGTTTACTCAAATTGGCCGATCCATTTGTCCCGCCGGGCTCAAACTGGGAGGGGACGCTAGAATTTCGTTTTTGTGTCAAAGCTGATGGGAGCGTATCAGAGGTAGATACGCTAGAGCCCACAGACAAAACTGAGCTAAAAGAAGCAGGGATAAAGGCGATAAAAAAATGGCAGTTTAGCCCTTTAGAAGGAGATGAAGATCAGTGGATTAGGGTGAAAATCACCTTTAAGCCCTTAGATTAGGCTTCTCGGATAATGATTCCTCCTACTTTGATTCGTCCCAAAATGATTTTGAGTATATCATCAGATTGTAGGAACTTTATTTGAAATTGATTCGTTACTCCTGCAATCAAGTATGACTCGGCAAGTCTCCCTCATGCAATTATTCGGTTCCTGCTCCTTTCTCTGCAAATGGGTGGCCTGTGCTTGCTTGGTAATTTGTTATTCGACTGTAGGGGCCCAAAGCTCCTTCTCGATTCAAAAAAGCTATCAAGACGAGCCCTTATTAGAAATACTTAAAGAGTGGGAGGCTTCTTATCAGCTTTTGTTTTCGTATGCACCTGAGTCGGTGAACGCTCAGTTTATTAGCGCCAAGATTGACGCTAGTTCTCCGAGACAAGCCCTCAAGCAACTACTCCAAAATACCGAATTAGAGTTTAGCGTTCGGCAAGGCCGCTTTGTCAGTATCTATCCCAGTACCAAGCAAAGTTATTGTGCCGTCCTACTAGACAGCCTCTCCGGTACGCCCATTTCCTACGCCAAACTTTGGCTTTCTGATCAATCCTGGCGAGGCCTGAGTCGTGAAGATGGAAGTCTCAATTTTAAGGGTAAAAAGGCTCAAACTGGCTATTTGGAAGTCGAACATGTTGGTTATCAAAGGATTCGTCTGCCCTTGAGCCAGCTAGTTCAAAGGCCTTGCAATAAAATTTACCTATCACCTAAGGAATCCAATCTGCAAACCGTAATCATTGCCGATTATCTCACCGATGGGATTTCTTATGACCAAGGCGCGCTTAAGCTGGATCCGAAGCGCATAGATGCGATGCCTGGTTTAGTCGAGCCCGATCCTTTTCGCATGATGCAAGCCCTACCCGGTATCAATACCTCCGAAGAAACCGCGATGGGCCTTAACATTCGGGGAGGTAGTCCTGACCAGACCCTCATATATTACAATGAGATTCCCGTTTATCAAGCAGGACATTTTTTTGATATGATCTCCTCCCTCAATCCCTATGCTGTGGATGAGGCCAGCATATATCGAGGGGCCTATGATGTGAGCCAAGCAGGCGGGGTTTCAGGCCTGGTCAAAATCTCTCAAGGAGATGATATCCCTGAGCAAAATAGATACGGGGTAAACTTTAATTTGACCCATTTTGGCCTTGATGGGGTAATAAAACTGGACAAAGAAAAAACTGCTCTCTACTTTTCCGCTCGGAGGTCACTTACCGATGTGCTAGGTTCTTTTACCTTTGACCGCCTCGCGGAACGCGTATTTCAAGAAACGCAAATAGAGGAAAGAATAGACAATGATGATCTGCTCAAAGAAACCAATACCTATAGTTTTCAAGACCTAAGCTTTAAGCTGATACACCAGATCGACTCAGGCCAATCTTTGAGTTTGAGTGGCTTCTTTGGCAGTAATAATCTGGATTTTTATGGCGAGGATCTTGATCAGCAAATTAGCATAGCTGATTTTTTGCGCACCCAAAATATTGGTCTGAGCCTTAACTGGCAAAATCAAATTTCTAAGCATCACCGGCAGGAGACCTTGATTAGTTATTCAGATTATTTGTCGGATTATATGTTCACCTATGAGGATCTGGCCGAACAATCCTTCCTTGAAACCTTTCTTAAGAAAAACGTCCTCAGAGATATCCGACTCAAACATCAACATCGCTTAAGCCTAAATCCTCAATTTAATCTCCGCTTAGGTTATGAAGGTAGTTGGAAGCAAGCAGTGTATGAAATTGATGCCAACTCGATCTGGGATCAATATGGAGAGCTGCAAACCCCCAACACCTTTATTCATTCTGCCTTCACTCATGCGGAATATGCCCTTGCCAATAAATGGTTTTTGCAAGGAGGCCTTAAACTTACTTATCAGACTGGACGAGATGAGTGGTTCTTCTCACCGCGTATGGACATCCATTATCAGTTTAAGCCTTGGCTTACTTTTAAGGCCAATGCCGGACGTTATTTCCAATTCGTAGCTCAGTTTCAAGAATTTGCCCTGGGCGATAATCTTACTGGCTTAGATAATCAAATATGGGGGGTAGCAGATGGGGATAATTTTCCTGAAATGAGTAGCGATCAAGTTGCCTTGGGTTGGGTCTTCAACCGTAAAGGTTGGCTCATTGATTGGGAACTATATTATAAGCACGCCCAAAACCTCAACTCCTTTTCTAGAGCTTTCGATGGGATCTCTTCGCTCACAGACGAACTGGTATATAGCATAGGAGATATGGAAACTGTTGGCATGGATCTGCTGATCAAAAAGCGTTGGCAAAATCAACTTACTTGGCTAAGTTATTCATTGAGCCGTATCGAATATACTTTCCCAGAGCTCTCACCAAACCCTTTTTTCGCGCCTCAAGATCAACGTCACATCCTCACCATCAATCATACTTGGCCGATCAAGAAGTGGCGCTTTGCCACTAGTTGGTCTTATCGTTCGGGTAGGCCCTTCACCCCCAGTATCGGGGAGAGCCTCGAAAGTGGCCTTGATGATGGTGAAACTTGGTATCGCATCAACCCAGTCTTTGGCGCCCTCAATAGCGAACGCCTACCTGATTATCATCGTCTCGATATTACCGCCTTTTATCCCTTCAGCTTCGCCCAGTACCCTCGTTTCAAAGGCAAGGTGGGGGCCTCAGTCCAAAACCTATATAATCGCGAAAACATCCTTTCTCTCTCCTATTTCTCTGAATACTATATCGAATCAGATCCTGATCCGCCGACGGAGCTATTCGAAGTGCAAAAGAATTTCATCTTCCTCCTGCCGAATCTGAGCCTTCGCTTGGAGTGGTAATAGGAAGGAATTTTCTCTAGAAATGGTTGATTAAAGTCCTTAATCCTTAGATACCGGATATACTCGTGCCTCGCATTCCGGCATGACAAATTGATTTTTTTGCCAAAGGCTTAATAGCCCCTGAATTCATCCCGGACTAGCGAAGCGAGATCCGGGATCTTCGAGATTAAGTGTTCTGCGTAGCAGTAGCAAAACAAAAAAATGCCCCCGGGGGTAGGGTAGGGGCTCCCTAACCGATTGTTGGTGCAGAAGTATGAAAATACCGCTCATCCAATGATCGAAACAATGAGACCACACTTATTCCTCTTACTGCTATTGACCTTCCCCAGCGTCTTATCGGCACAGCAGTATACCGACTACCTTGGCAACGGACACACCCAAGGGATTCAGGTGAGTAGTAGCTCGACTACTGCTTCGCAGAACGCTTATCAAACCATCAATGGCTTTCCCACTAATGAAAGCTATTTGCTAGGAGATGTTGCCCGTTTTTTGTCCCAGGCTAGTTTTGGTGGCGATTGGACAGAGATCGAGCGAGTTTCCCAAATTGGGTATGAGGCTTGGATTGAAGAACAAATTCAAATGAAACCCACCTTAGTCGATCAGGCTCTGGCCGGATTTAAACGAGAGGCTGAGGAAGAGGCTGCTGCTCAGTTTGAAGATGAGGATGAGGATGAGGAAGAATTTGGAGAAGAGGACGAAGAAGAAGAGGAATTCTTTGTCAGCTTTCAGCAGTTTCGGGAGGCTTGGTTTCACACTGCGATGACAGCACCCGATCAGCTACGCCAGAGAGTTGCTTTTGCCCTTAGTGAGATGATGGTCATCTCTGATGTGCCTGATGATCTGGAAGATACTGGGGATGGCCTGACCAATTACTATGACATCTTGGTTCGCCATGGGCTGGGCAATTACCGGGCCCTTTTGCTAGAAGTAAGTATGCACCCTTCTATGGGTTTTTATCTCAGTCATCTCAACAATCCTCGCTCCGATACCAGCCAAAATATTCATCCTGATGAGAATTATGCCCGTGAAGTGATGCAGTTATTCTCGATAGGGCTTTATGAATTGAATCAAGACGGGACCCGAAAACTAGATTCGCTCGGCTTTCCCATTCCCACCTATACCAATGCTGACATCAAAGAGTTCGCCAAGATATTTACTGGATTGGGAGGCGCTCCGAATCCTGAAGAGTTTGATGAGGATGAAGGGGATGAAGCCTTCTTCGGTTTAGAATTTCTTGCTGTTAGCCATGTCGATCCCATGATCATGTATGAGGAGCAGCATGAACCCGGTCCCAAATATTTGCTTAACGGGCAGGTCGTTCCCGCAGGCCAAAGTGGGCTGAAGGATATCGAAGATGCTATCGACAATCTATATAATCATCCTAATGTGGGTCCATTCATGGCCCGCCACCTTATCCAGCGCCTGGTTACTTCTAATCCTACTCCCGATTACATCGAACGAGTGGCCTCAGTCTTTGCCGACAATGGACAAGGAGTAAGAGGAGATATGGCGGCGGTGGTCAAAGCGGTCTTAATGGATGGCGCCGCTCGCAAATGCAGTGATCGCGAAGGTAATCTGTTTAGAGCAAGCCTGAGAGAACCCCTTTTACGTTACCTGCAATTTTGTCGGGCATTGGATTTGACCCTAGTAGAAGGAGAGGATTATTTCCGTAATCCACTTTACCGCTTCGACGAAGCTACAGGGCAGGTTCCTCTCAGCGCCAACAGCGTATTTAACTTCTTTTTGCCTGATTATCAGCCCAATGGTATGATCGCTGACTTGGACCTGTTTGGACCAGAGTTTCAAATCCATAATTCGACCACGGCCATACAGTATATCAATGAAGTGGAAGTTTGGGTTACAGATGTCTCCCCCAGTGAAGTAGAGATTGAATTCGGAGATGCGGAAACTGAAGAGGAAGAAGAAGCTCTTTACGAAGAGGCGCTATCCCGCATTCCGACTCTCCAAATCGAACCATTATTGCTGCTCGCCTCCCAGCCCAGAGACTTATTAGATCGGCTCAACATTTTGCTCGTCCGAGGACAGCTTTCGTCGGAGAGCTACCAGACCATCCTTGCTGCGATGCAGCAGATCAACGACTTAGAGACTCGGCTCGATATGGCCCTTTTCCTCATCATGATTTCACCAGACTATAACATCCTCAACTAATATGAGCGCAAAAAATATATCTCGTCGTAGTTTCCTCGGCAAGGCTAGTTGTGCGGCCGTTGGCTCTGTATCCCTCTTTACAGGTTTGCTCAATCTCAAGGCCACGGGTATGCTCGCGGCTAATTCTCACCGGATGAACCTTTGTCCTCAAGGTGATTACAAAGCCTTGGTTTGTATTTTGCTGGCAGGAGGCAATGATTCCTACAATATGTTGGTGCCCACCGAGGCCCAAGCTTATCAGCATTATCGTAGCACTCGCTCCAATCAGGCCTTGGATGCCAATGGTCTGCTTCCCATCAACCCTTTGGGTGGAGGGACTTTTGGGCTACACCCTAGCATGCCAGAGGTACAGCAGCTTTTCCAACAAAAAGATCTCGCCTTTGTGGCCAATGTAGGAACGCTAGTTGAGCAGGTGAGCAACCGTTTTGATTACGTAAATAATCTCAATCGGCTTCCTTTGGGGCTCTTTTCTCATGCAGATCAGATCCAACAGTGGCAGACTTCCGTACCTCAAACGCGTTCTGCCGTAGGCTGGGGTGGTAAATTGGCGGATTTGCTGCAGGCTTCCAATGCTAGTCAGGATATCTCCATGAATATCTCCCTTTCAGGAAACAATGTGTTTCAGTCGGGCAATCAGGTCGTAGAGTATGCGATCAGTCCTGCTGGTAGTACTGGTATCAATGGCTATGGGGAAGAAGATCCCATCAATCAAATCAAAACTGCTGCGATCAATAATCTGCTTGAGCAGCAATACCAAGACATTTTTAAGCAGACCTACGCGGATATCAGCATTCAAGCACAAAAAAATCACGAGCTCTTTAGCAGCGCTGTCAATACTGTTTCAGTTAATACCCTCTTCTCACCGACTTATGTCTCCCAAAGTCTCCAAATGATCGCGAAGACCATTGCCGCCAGGGATTTACTCGGTGTCAATAGGCAAACCTTTTTCCTCACTTTTGGTGGCTGGGATCACCATGACGAATTGCTCAATACCCAAGCGGGTATGCTCTCGGTTTTAAGTAAAGGCTTGGGGGAGTTTAGCGCTGCGATGAAAGAGCTCGGAGTTGACCAGGATGTGACTACTTTTACCATTTCTGACTTCGCCAGAACGCTTACCTCTAATGGTAACGGCACCGATCACGCTTGGGGAGGCAACACCATGGTGATGGGAGGAGCCGTAAAAGGCGGTGATATCTACGGCAACTATCCCTCGCTTGAGCTCAAGCAAAATCTTGATGTAGGCGACGGCGTATTGATCCCTACCACCTCAACTGATGAGTATTTCGCTGAACTTGCCCTTTGGCTGGGAGTCTCGCCCTCTGATTTGCCTTTGGTCCTACCCAATATCGGCACCTTTTATAGTCCTTCTAGTACCACCCCTCCAATTGGATTTTTAAGCTAAGACTCATGACATTCACGACATTTAGCCCTAACTCTTCGCTCAAAATGAAAGTGATTTTTGGTTTCCTGATGTTAGCCTTTTTGCTGCCTGCTCATTCTTCGGCGCAATGTCGCCAAGAGCAGGCCTGGCAAGAGGCTTGGACTTCCTGCCAAACTTCTGTAAGCCCAAACCAAGCCCGAGGGCAGGCTCACTGGCTCATGTATGACTTTGGCTATCAATACCCTTTGAGTAACCTCCATATTTGGAACTCCAATGTAGCGGGGAAGCTAGAACAAGGCATCAAGGAACTTGTTTTGGACTATTCCACGGACGGGGTCAATTGGACTGAGTGGGGTTTGGTGGAAGTACCCAAAGCAGATGGGGATGCCTATTATTCGGGTAGCCGCGTCGCGGAACTCAATCTCGTCCAAGCACGCTACGTCCTGCTGACCGTTACCCAAAATCATGGGGATCCTTCCTGTGCTAGCATACATGAGCTCTCCTTCGGATTGACAGATTTTCCCGTTCCGCAAAGCGAGAACCTATGGCTCTATCCTAATCCTGCCAGCGAAATGCTAACCGTAGCTTTTGAAAATCAGATCCCGCAAAAGCACTATTTGCAGTTTGTCAATGTGCTCGGCCAACCCGTCTTGCAAGCTAATTTTTTTGCTGAAATAGGTCGACAAGATGTGGCGGTCAACATTAGTGGACTTGCTCCTGGTATCTATTTTCTCAGTCTATTGGATGAGGAAAGAGAGCTGATCGATGTTAAAAAACTAATCGTTCGCTAAGGCGAAAAAAATATCACTATCTTTTTACAAACACACCCTTCTATGTCCGAGTTTCCAGAGCGCTCAGTTTGTGAAGAAAATCATTTTGACGCACTGTTTTTTGAACATGCTCAAGTGCTGCGAAATTTCTGTTACTACCGATGCAGAGATCTAGTGCAGGCCGAAGATTATGTCCAAGAAGCCTTTTTACGATTGTGGAAAAACTGTGCTAAAGTGCCCTTCCCAAAGGCCAAGAGCTTTCTTTTCAAAGTGGCGCAAAACCTATTCTTGCATCAAGTGGAGCATCAAAAAGTGGTAAACAAGTATTTTTTGTGGAAGCCCAAGGCGGTAGAGGAGCAAGGACCCGAGTTTGAAATGGAACCCCAGGAATTACGTGGCTTAGTTGAAAAGGCAATCAATGAGTTATCTGATAAACAGCGGGAGGTATTTTTGTTGCATCGGATGGATGGCAAGTCCTACAAAGAAATTGCAGAGATGTTGGAGATCAGTGTCAAATCAGTAGAGAAAAGGATGCATCGTGCATTGCTAGCTCTGCGCAAATTTTTGCCACAGTTATGAACTACCCCGACGATACATTTTTGGCTCGCTGGATGGCGGAGGCCCTGACTGAGGAAGAAAGGACTGAGTTTGAAAAATCCGACGATTTCAAGCAGCTGAGTCTGTTTATGGATACCCTCGGACAAGCCCAAGCTCATCCGTTTGAGCATGCAAGCGTCCTAGCCCAAATCAAAGAAAAGCAAAGAGCTGAGACCATTACTTCTGAGTCCAAGACCCGTTCCCTGCGTCCGCTTTGGTATTTGGCAGTGGCGGCGGCAGTAGCTCTTCTAGTGTTTTTGTTCTGGCCTTCGCCGAACGCTTCAATCTCTATTCAAGAATTTGCTACTAAGACTGGAGACCAAATGGAGGTGGAATTATCAGACGGGAGCCTGATGAAACTAAATGCCGCTTCCAATGCACGAACTGAGTTTGCCGCTGATCACTCTTCTCGCAAAGTGTTTTTGGCAGGGGAGGCCTATTTTGATGTTCGTAAGAAGGGCGCATTTTCGGTTTCTACGGAAAACGCTTTAGTAGAAGTGCTAGGGACAAGGTTTAGCGTTCGCGAACGCGAAAATAGTATAGAGGTCCAATGCTTTGAAGGCATGGTGAAAGTTAGCCTGGCGGCGAACGCTAAGATTGATACGCTTAGGCCCGGGGAAGGCATCCGCTTGAATGCTAAAGGGGAAAAGTCAAGATTGGCCATAGAGAGTGCCAATACTGGGCCAAGCTGGACCCAGGGCTTTAGTAAGTTGTTCAATCTACCCTTGAGTCAAATCGTCAAAGAGTATGAGCGTCAGTTTGGTGTCTCCATCGAGATAGACCAAAGCCTTGAGCCCGAGCGGTTATTGACGGTTAATTTTCCTCACGGAGACCTAAAAAGCGCGCTTGAGATTGGTTTGGGTGATTTCGGGATAGAGGCGATTGAGCAAGACGATCAAATTCTGTTACGCGCAAAGTGATGCTTCTACTTAATCGTAGATCAACTCCAATAGCTTGCGCATGGTTACTGGATGCAATGGCATCAAGGAAGCCTGTTGTCCGCGAATGAGGTAGGGATCCTCTTGGATCTCTGGATATGCTGCTAAATCTTTGAGCAGTAGTGGGCGATCAATCAAATTTTCCACTAATCGGATCTTGATCCGAGGCACGATATTATCCGCGCCTTTGGCGTTGGGGAGATAAAAGCCTGGCTTTGAGGGGCCTAGTTCCGCCGGAGGCGCGTTCAACTCCACGAGGGCATAAATACCCGGCTGCAATTTCTCCCTACCCGATAATTCTTTTTTGGTCCTCGCGTCTCGTCCTACCCTAATTACCGCCAATTGTCCTACTTCAAACCAATCCCACTTACGGTTATAGGGGATCATACGCCAACTATCTTCCGTTAATCCCGAACGTAAAAAACGATCTGCTTCCCATTTTCTAGGATTACACATCAAAGTCCAATAGCCAGTCGGTGCGGTTTTGCCCATTTCGCTTTAAGTAGGATTGAACCATAATAAGATTTTTCGCCGATTAAATGTATTTCTATCCAGTGGCTCGTCGAACTATGGTAATTAACACCTTAAAAAACCTTTGAAGATGAGACACCATCACTTATTTAGCCTTTTATTTGCCTTTTTACTCCCTCTCACCTCTTTTGCTCAAGATCGCGGTATCTCCTACCAAGCCGTTGCCCGCGACAACAGTGGCACCCTCATCGCCAACACCAACCTCAACGTACGATTTACTGTGCTCCAAGGAGGCAGCAATGTTTACCAAGAAACACAATTTGTAACCACCAATGATTACGGACTTTTTACCGCCGTGATCGGTAGCTCTGACTTTGCCAACTTCAATAATATTGATTGGAAAGCCGCCGAAAGCTCTCTCAAAGTAGAAGTAGATGACGGTAGTGGTTTTGTAGACCTTGGTACCACCGAGTTTGAATCAATTCCATACAGTAAGGTGGCAACTGACATGTCTACTACTGATCTCAAAGACGTAAGTGGCGTGCCCGCTGCTGGGGAAGTGCTTAAATGGAACGGTAGCGCTTGGGTGCCTGCGGTAGATGAGGCAGGGAGCGGTAGCGTTTGGAACCAAACGGGAAATGATATCTCATACACAGCTGGAGATATAGGGATGGGTACTGCAACTCCCTCACACCCCCTACATATTGTTCATAGCACCACTACCGCTAATACGATAAGCGTTGAAGCCGGTTCTCCCCCTTCAGGTCGAGATGTATTGGAGATTAGAGTAGATGCAGGTACTTCGGACAACGCTCAATTCATCGAGATGGAACGAGGGAGTTCTGTAG
>CAZHOC010000058.1:0-4361 GCA_964534295.1 uncultured Bacteroidia bacterium
ACCACACTCTGTGGTGCGGGACGAGATTGATATTGTGAATACAATTTTGGGATAACCAATGTAGGAGCGGCAAGCATGTCGCTCCTACTGTTTTTCTCGGAATGCCGAAGCAGAAATGCCCACGTGTTTTTTAAAAAAGGCACTGAAATGTAAAGGCTCATTATAGCCTAGTTCGTAGGCGATTTCCTTAACCGAATAGCTGGTATGCATCAGCATTCGCTTTGCCTCCAGTAAGAGCCTATCTTGAATCATCTCCTTGGCGGTTTGACCTACATTCTTTTTCACGGTTTGACTGAGGTGCTTAGGACTGATGTTCATCTGCTCGGCATAATCACCGACTTTATGCCATTGATGATAGCTATGGTCTACCAAGTGTTTGAAATCTCTGAGTATACAGACTTCACTATTGGCCGTCTCGTCTAACTGATCCTCGTCGAGAAATCGGCTATTGCTACTATGAATCAAGAAAAGCTGCAAGTATGCGCCTAGGGCTCGATTACGATAGCGTAACTGCTGGGGCATCAATAACTCCATAGATTGTAAGAGCTCACAAAGACTTTCGAAATTGGCCTCATCTAATATCAGTGGAGGGCTATCGCCAAATACACGGAACAAATTGACATTGGCGATAAAGTGGGAGGGGATGTTATTTTGAACCAAGAAGTCAGCCGAAAAAGTGATGACCCATCCTTTGGGTTTCTCTGTCAGCGCTACTTGATGCACCTGGCCCGGACTGACAAAATGAACTTGGCGTTCGCCGAAGGCGTAGGGCTGATAATCAATTAAATGCTCGCCTTTCCCCCTTTCGACAAATAATACCGTATAATAATCGTGGCGATGCGGCACATCTGCTTTACCATCGGCCTGCTCATAGATGTTTTCCATCTTTTGCAGATTGAAATCTAGCTGGTGGGGCCGCGCTTGGTGCTCTGACATAAGAAATCCGTATCTTTTATTCAATTAAGCAAAACTATTGATTATGCCCGTTCAAATTTCTCGCCGATTGTTCAGTGTAGAAGTTTATCACCGTATGTTAGAGGCCGGTATACTTACGGCCGATGATAAGGTAGAGCTAATCAAAGGAGAATTAGTTGAAAGGAGTCCGATTGGAAGTAAACATGCTTACATTGTTGATCGTTTGACAATGTATTTGGGGCAAGAGTATGAAAAGAATGGAATTATCAGGGTACAGAGCCCCATTACCATTAGCAATCATAGTGAGCCTGAGCCTGATTTGACCGTTTTGCAGGGGCCTATTGAGCGATATTCTGAACATCATCCTACAGAAAAGGATGTAATGTTATTGATTGAAGTCTCAGCTACTACTTTAGAAATTGACCGGCAGATCAAATTGCCTCTATATGCTGAAGCAGGTATCCCTGAGGTCTGGATCGTGAATTTAGAAACTCATGAAGTAGAACAATATCAAGAAGTAAGTGGGAAGCAATATTTATCACGAAAGATATTTCCACTTGGTTCCTCCTTAAAATTACCCTTCATTGAGTCTGAAATTGGAGTCAATAAAATTTTGGGCAAATAAATTTTTATCATGTTCGATTCTTCCCTAAATATTCCTTCCCTTCTGCTATTTTTCTTCTAATTTGCTGGCAAATCTGATCTGAGCACCCCTTAGCTTGTTCATGCCGCGTCTTTCTATCATCATCCCCACCCTGAACCGTTATTCCGACTTACGGAACACCATCTCCTATTTGCAGGCCCAGTCTGTGGAGGATTTCGAGATATTGATTGTAGATCAGACCGATGAGGCAGGTAGAGAAGAGGTTAGTAGCTTAGATTCGCGCATCAAATATTTTTTGTTGGAGGAGAAGTCAGCTTCCGCGGCGCGGAACGTTGGGATCAGGGCTGCGCAAGGAGAGATTTTACTTTTTATCGATGATGATGTCATCATCAAAAATCCTGAATACCTCGCCAATCACCTGCGCAATTATGTACATCCTGATATACCAGGGGTATTTGGTTGTACCCTAGAGCAAGCTTTTCATAGGAGCGTTCGGCAAAGCCGGCCCAAGAAAAGCTACCACCGAGACAATGGCTGGCTCTTTTTTCCGCAAAATTATGCGAAGCCTGCCTTTGTAGATTCTGGTAGATCCAATAATCTTTCGGTGCGTCGCTCGGTAGCGATCGCAGTGGGGGGCATGGATGAGCAATATGAAAAAGGAGCGCATCGGGAAGAGGCGGATTTTTGCATTAGGGTGAGTCGCCAGTTTGGTCCTCTATTTTTTGATCCAGAAGCTCGATTGGTTCATATCGGCAATGCACTGGGAGGCATACGTTCCTGGCAAGGAAAAAGTGCCCTAAAATCGAGGCATCACTTTGTGGGCGCAATGTACTTTATTTTCAATTTGGTACCGCTTAAGTATTATCCGCTTCACCTTTGGTTGAATGTGCGCTACTTCGTATTGGGACCAGCCTTGAGAAAGGCACCTTGGAAGATCCCCGCTGCCCTTGGGAGATTGATCAGTGCTTCGATCGAAGCCTGGCAAAAGAAACGCCAAGGCCCCAAATTATTACAAGCCGTAGGGGAGAGGAAAAACGTTCTCGAAGAGGAAATCAGCAGCAGAGCCTAGTTTTGACACAACTTTTGAATAAGAAACAAGCAAAAATCTACGTTAAGCTAACAGTGCCAGAAGCAGCCACCCTTGAGCGAAAATGCATATTCCGAATAAAACTATTAAGTTTATACGGATTGTCTATAAGATCAAACCATCTTAAATCTAGAAGGATTGCTCAAGCGACAATTGAGCTGTTTTCTGCCCTTAACTGTATACAAATACTATGAAAATCTTAGTTATAGGAGGTGCCGGCTTTATCGGTGTCAATGCCGCCCGCTACTTTTTGGGTAAAGGATATGAAGTATCTATCATCGACAACCTCTCTCGCAAGGGAAGTGCATACAATCTAGAAAAGCTAAAAGAAGAATATAAATTCCGCTTTTTCGAGGAAGATATCCGCAATTTTGAGGGGATCAAAGGCGCTATCCAAGCCATCGGAGAGCTTGACGGAGTCCTCCTACTCGCGGGTCAGGTAGCAGTAACAACTTCAGTTACCAATCCTAGGGAAGATTTTGAAATCAATGCGCTCGGTACTTTTAATGTGCTTGAAGCCATTCGTGAATTAGGGATCAAGCCCTTGGTGCTTTATAGCTCTACCAATAAAGTTTACGGCAAAATGGAGGATGTTAAAACTGTCCTTCGTAATGGCCGTTACGAATACGAAAATATGCCGGATGGCGTCAACGAGCGCCAGCAGTTGGAGTTCCACTCCCCTTATGGTTGCTCCAAAGGAGCTGGTGATCAGTATGTTCATGACTATTGCCGCATCTATGATATTCCTACGGTAGTTTTCCGTCAGTCATGCATTTATGGCGAGAATCAGTTTGGCATAGAAGATCAGGGCTGGGTAGCTTGGTTTACCATTGCGACTATGCTCAATCGCCAGATCACCGTCTATGGTGATGGTAACCAAATCCGCGATGTACTTTATATCGGCGACTTGGTGAGAGCCTACGAAATGGCCTTTCAAAACGTAGAAAAGTGCGCTGGAAAGATATACAATGTCGGCGGAGGGGTTGACTTTACCCTCTCACTTAATGAACTCCTTGATCATCTTCGCACCTACTTTGGCAAAGAAATCAAGCCGCTCGAAGGTGATTGGCGTCCCGGAGATCAGCGAGTGTATGTGTCGGATATCCGTAAAATCAAGGAAGAACTTGGTTGGAGCCCACAATTTGGGGTCGAGGAAGGAGTAGAAAGACTCAGTCGCTGGGTGGAAGCCAATAAAGAAGTGATCCTCAACTACGTATTTCATATCCCGGTAACCAACTAGCAGGCATGAAGGTCATCATCCTAGCCGAGCATTTTGATCCGCTCATTGGGGGCGCTACCCATCTTACCAAGAAAATCGTTGCGGGAATCGCAGAGAAGGAACATGAGGTAACGCTTATTGTGCCCAATAGTGGTACAACAGAGCTGGAAAAGGATAATACGACTTATCCCTATCAACTGGTCAAGATTGGGATTGAAGTCGAGATCGGGGATCGTAAGCGTTTTGTACGAGGCCGTCGTAAAAAGTTTGCCCTGGATGTTGACGCTTATCTTAAGGCCTTACCCTCCGGGGAACGCCCAGATGTATTGGTCGTGATGACTGGTTTGTATCTTTTGCGTCATGTGGACCTAGCCTACTTCCGTAAGCAAGGGATCAAAGTGCTCGCTAACCACCTTAATATTCCGCCCCAAGAGGCCGGGCTTTCGTGGGAAGGAGATAAATTTTTGCGCAGGTTCAAGGACCAAATGCGCCTCAAGTTGATTGGTTGGATCAATGCGCGCCGCGTGGCTCATCAT
>CAZHOC010000058.1:4386-12508 GCA_964534295.1 uncultured Bacteroidia bacterium
TATTCTGTAATTTCAGATCATACCAAGAACCTCTTGCAATCGATCATTGGTAAGCGGGAAGTTACAGTTATCCCGCTGGGTTGCGAGTTTACCGGCTTTCTTCCGAAAGAACCGGGCGCTGATTTTAAGAAACCTATTTGCATACTCACCGCAGGAGGCATCAACCCCAGCAAAAACCAGCATATCATCCCTCAAATCGCCGCTAAATTAGTCGATGAGGGCGTTGATTTTGTTTGGCATATTATTGGCCCTATCCGCAATCAGGCTTATGCTGATTACTTTTTAGCGGAGGTTGAGCGTTACGCCCTCGGCGAACGCATCGTCTTTGTGCCTGGCATGCCTAAGGATGAACTGATGGGCTATTATGAACAAACAGATATCTATATCCAGACCAGTCTGGAAGAAGGATTTTGTATGACGGCTCTGGATGCGATTTTGTATGGATTGCCATTGATTGGCAGTGTAGCCGGGGCAATCCCAGAGTTTATCGAAGATGGTCGCGGTGTATTGGTTGAAAACAAAGCACCCGCCTATTTGGATGCTATTCGCAAAGTAATCGCTAAGCCTGCTGATTACGGCCTAGGCCCTGATAAAATCCCAGCGATCGTCGAAAAGTACTCATGGGACGCCAATGCGCAGGCCTACGTTGATATTTTTGAAAAATTAAGTGCCTCTCATGCCCGCACCTCAAGCCTGGAAACTGCTCAATAGTCAATACATTCATCAAGACAAATGGCTTACGGTCAAATCTGGAACCTACCAAAAAGGCGAAGGTGGGCCGATAATTACGCCATTTTACACTTTTGAGTATCCTGCTTGGGTCAATATTTTTGCGATCACGGAGGATCGCAAAGTAGTTGTCAATCAGCAATACCGCCCGGGCTTAGATCAGGTTTGCTTAGAGCTACCTGCAGGCTGGGTCGAAGAAGGCGAGACGCCCGAGCAATGCGCTCGCCGGGAGCTATTGGAGGAAACCGGTTATCAATCTAGTTCGATGATCGAGACGGGAGCAATCTCTGCTAATCCCTCTACTCATGATAATCTCAATTATTGTTTTCTCGCTGAGAACGTCAAATTGGTGCAAGAGCAACGTTTAGACTTGGAAGAAGAAATCATCGTCCAACTCATGCCGATCGAAGAGGTGAAGCGGCTAGCGCTTGAGGGAGCTTTTGTCCAGTCCCTGCACATTTCAGCTATCTTTTTTGCTTTAGAGAAATTAGGGGTATAAGCGTTCCGCGCAGCGGTGCAGATCACAAAAGGACCAGTAGCAAATGGCCCCTTTCAAGCCTAAAATATTGCAAATGAAAGCAATCGTAATTTCGGCCCTCTTCCTGTTTCCTCAGCAGTTGCTTTCGCAAACTGTTTTGGATAGCCTAGTGGATCAGCGCGATGGGGCCGTTTATGAAATTGCGAAGGTGGGTGATGTCCTTTGGTTTAAAGATAACCTTAGGTTTGAAACGGATTCTTCGCATTGCCCTAATTTCGCAAGGAAGCCGGAAGTATGTGCGAATGGCAATTTTTATACCTACCGAGAACTGGATAAAGTTTGTCCACAGGGGTGGCGAATCCCAACGGATAAAGAGTGGAATGAGTATTTCCTCAGGCGTTTAAAAGCCCAAAAGGGATCTATTTCAGATGTAGTAATCGATACGATGTCTGGGGAGTTCCTAACCATCCAATATCGCGATCAGGCCAGTCGAGTAGCGCTCTTTGGCGAATCCAATCCTATTGGCTTGGAAGAACTAGGTTGGGTAGAGGGTAAGCGCCTACGCAATAAACAAACCACCACTATCTGGGTAAAACAAACTGGGAGTAGCGATGCTCGTTTTCATCTTCATATTGGCAATGACGGTTATGTAATTCACACCCATCGACACCACATTGATGACAAAGCGAGGCGATCTCGGAAGTTTATGGTCAAATGTGTTTCTAGACTTGATTGAGAGTCTTGCTTTAGAGAAAGAATTATCATTTTTGGTGCTACAGGAGGCTGAAAATGAGGATTTTAAGGAATTAGCGTTCCGCGAAGCGGTAGTGCAAAACGGACATAAATGCTTGCTTTTGGGGAAATCTAAATTTTTCGTAACCCTTTGATTTCGACGACCGTAATATCATCTCGGCCGAAAGCGACAACACGAATCACAGCTACACGCTCATCTCCCTGTCCGTTTAGTAAGCTCCTCTCAACAATTCGATCCTGACTCTGCTTGGTACCCGCCAAGCGGACCGAACTTGTTTGCTTACGTAACTCTAAATCCACACTGGCATGAAACCATCTTTACAACAAGGGTCTGCGCGTTCGCGACTACCGCGTCAGGCCTTTAAGTTTTCCGTTTTTACTAGTCGCAAGTTTTCTCGTTATGCCATTCCCGCAATGATTGCCGTGCTTTTGGGGCAGACCTTGGGTATTTCCAATACTTATGTCCTCAAAGAGTTGGTTGATGCGCTGAGCCTCAAAGATGCCACGATGTGGCAGTGGGCAATGGTCTATGTAGGGATTTTTGCCATCTCGACCATCTGCTGGCGTTCGAGTGGTTATCTGGGTATGCACTGGATTACCCGGACACGTTTAGAAAGTGCACGAGTGCTCTATGATTGGCTAAGCCAGCATAGTAGTAGCTACTTTTCTGATCGTTTTGCCGGTTCATTGGCGACCAAGGTTACCAATGCTTCCAATGGTATCAACCATATGTTGAGCAAGCTGCTCTGGGATTTCTTCCCGACTATCCTGCGCTTGCTGCTCTCTATGGTAATCGCCTATCTCGCCAAACCTATACTGGCGTTGATATTGGGGGTTTGGGCTGTGGTCTTTCTGATCCTTAACGCCTTATTGGTAAAGCGCAAGGCTTCTTTGTCCAAAGCGACGGCGGGTTCTTATACCAAGCTCAAGGGACAAATGGTCGATATCGTAACCAATATCCGCGTGGTGCATCTTTTTGCACGTCGTCAGTCAGAAATTAAGCATGTCGATAAGCACATTGATGACTTTCAAGGCAAGGTTTTCAAGAGCTGGCGTTACTCCGAAGGAGTGCTTTTGCTTAATAACGGTTTGCAGATTGTCCTTATGGCCATGATGCTCGTTTTGACCCTCCGCTTGTTGCAGACAGGTGCCCTCACCGTAGGGGAAGTAATCATGGTGATCACTTTGACTTGGGGTATCCTCGATGCTTTGCTCTTTATCGGTTCGAGTATGAACGCGGTGATGGAGAGCTATGGTGAAGTCCAAGAAGGTTTGGATGAAATCCTGCAGGAGCATCAGCTGGTGGACCAAATTGCCGCGCCTAGACTGAGCGTTCGCCGAGGCGATATCCATATGGAAAATGTCAGCTTTAGCTATGAAGAAGGGAAAGAGGTCTTTCGCAACTTCAACCTCAAAATACCAGCCGGTCAAAAGGTAGGTTTAGTAGGGGAGAGCGGAGCGGGTAAGACGACCCTGACTCAGTTGCTTCTGCGGATGTTTGACGTGCAGGAAGGAGCCATATATCTGGATGATCAGGATATCTCTATCCATAGTCAAGAGAGTCTGCGTCAGGCCATTAGCTATGTGCCTCAGAGTAGTCAGCTATTTCACCGTTCGATCAAGGACAACATTGGTTATGGTGAGTTAGAGGCTGCGAAAGCGGAGATCGTACTTGCAGCTGAGCGGGCCCGTGCGCATCCATTTATCAAAGATCTGGCTCAGGGTTATGATACCCTAGTCGGGGAACGCGGGGTCAAGCTGTCGGGTGGACAGGCTCAGCGGATTAGCATTGCTCGGGCGATGCTTAAAGACGCGCCTATCCTCATTCTCGATGAGGCGACTAGCTCGCTCGATAGTGAAAGTGAGCGCATGGTACAGGCTGCTCTGGAGGATTTGATCGGTGATAAAACGGTCATTGCGATCGCCCACCGTCTTTCTACGCTTTTGGCGATGGATCGTATCCTCGTGATGGCAGACGGGCAAATAGTGGAAGATGGTACCCATCATCAGCTGCTTGAGCTCGACGGAACTTACGCACGTCTCTGGAAGCACCAAGTAGGAGGCTTTTTAGTTGGCGCGTAGATAGTTTTTAGTACTTGGAAAAAAGTATTCAGTATTAAGACCTAGAATAATCGGCTATTTAGTGATAGCGAGACCTTTCTTCTCTGTACTGAGTACTTATTACTTTCTACTCTTTAATTAGCATTTACCATTGGGTACACCTTGGGCTGAGAGGCAGGGTGTGCCCTTTTTGTTTTTGGGCCGCTGCGCGGAACGGTGGAATGTCGAATGCTGAATTTCGAACGCCCAATATCGAAGGCACTGTTCGGTTCAAAATTCAGCGTTCGACATTTGAAATTTGAAGTTCCCTCGTTCTGCGAAGCAGTAGCAAAAAAAGAAGCGGATAACCTAGGGCTACCCGCTACCAAAAAAAACTTACTATAAATCTATTGAATAATCACCTTTTGGGTCATGAATCCTGCTTTGGTTTCTAGCTTCAAAAAGTAAATTCCTGCTCCTAAGCCGTTGGCCTGCCAGTTTACACTGTGCTGACCAGCAGCATAATAATCGTTAACTAAAGTGCTCACTACACGTCCACTGATATCGTAGACTCTGAGATTTGCGGCTCCTGGCTCGCTCAACTCAAAAGATATCTCGGTATGACCTCTAAATGGATTAGGCGCAGCTTGTAAACCTAAGTTTTCGTTTAGGTCCTCGATGCCAGTACCGTACTCATCAGGGATGGTCAAGCCTTGGCAACCTAGTGTGTATCCAATCGCACCACCATGAGTAGCAGCACTAGCCGAAGCGGAATTTTCGTCGTAGCAAGGATCAAATTCACTGAACTTGAAGAGGTTGCCGAAATCGCGATCGCCACCTGCGAAGGCACTATCCTGTACGATGAAGTCAAACATATCAGTCGCAGCTGGATCTGCATAGAGGTCTTCAACGTACTGAGTGATATTGATCGGCACATTGTTGAGGCTGATCACTTCTTCGAAGAAAGCATTGGTCGTATCTGCACCAAGGGCATCCTTAACCAGGTCAGAAAGGATATCAGGACGATTTACAGAATCATGCATGGCCCAAACGTCAATTACGTCCTGAGTCCAGAAGATATTATTACCAGCAATGAAAAGCTCAGTAGTTGAGGTCAATGTATCGAGGGTAATGATCTTATGAGCACCATTGTCAGGTTGGTTCTGCTCATCTGTAAAGGCTGGAGTGGTACCTAGCATCATTGGATTGATGAATAGGTTGTTAGTAACACGAGCGCTTTCTACCCAGCGAAGCTGAATACAACCATGACGACCAGCGATATTAAAGATGGTATTGTTGTCAAAGGCGATGTATCCATGAGGGGCAGTACCACCCTGGCTACGGAATACGCGGTCCACCATATTGTGGATGATAGAGTTTCTAACGATGAGGGTATCAAAAACGAAGTTACGAGAGTCAACGCCTCTACCGTTTCCTTGTAGGATGAAGCGGTTTCCACCGTTACGAAGGATACAGTTGTCAATAAAGCATTTTACGTTATTGGCGCGTAGCTGAACCATACCACCGCGATCTTTTTCAATAATACAGTCAGTCGCCCGGAAAGTGGTGCTATCCCCTAGAATGCGGATTTTACCCCAGTCATGGTTTTCTCCTGGGCCTTTTTCACCAGAAATGATCCACAGGTTCGTTAGGGTTACATCTCCCTCAGGACGCATGATGTCTGGATAGGTACCAGTAGCGTTAGGGATACGGGTGATAACGGGTTTAACATCAGTATTGGTCAAGTCTGTAGCTTGGATCTGAAGTGGCCAATTTTTCTTATTGACAATACGTCCGGTAGTGATATATACACCTCCATTGTCCAGGGTGTAGATAGTATTTTCATCGACACGATCGCCATTGGCAGCTGTATCTCCCATGATGATAGGGAAGATATCTACAAAGGTGCCAGTCATCGCGGGGATATTGACGGTGCGTTGGGCTTGCACACTACTGACTGCAAATAAGCAGATCAGAAAGCAGCCGATAGAGTAGTTAAGTCTCATGTTAAAAGAGGTTTAGGTTACAGAAAATTTATTTGGAACAGTAGGGAACAATTAGTTGGGAATAATTTTGAATTGAAGGCCTACGGTTGCCGTAAATCCAAAAGTCTGGATCGTGCTGAGATAGTCGGGGTTGCGGACGAAAGAGATGTCCTGCTGGTTTGTGATATTGTTAAAGTTCAAGAAGGCAGTCCAGTTCTTGCCAAAGCCTTGTCTGATAGAAGCATCCCAGCGCCAAAACTCTAAGGTGAAGCGATCGAAGTCTTTGTTAAGAGAGTAGCCACTAGCTTTGGTGCCTTGGTAAATCCCCGAGATCCTGGCGGAGAACTTCTTGATGTCATAGCCAATCGAAAGATTGAAAATATGAGGCGACTGGCTGAGCATCTGGACATCTCGAGTTTGCGTAGTAAAAGTAGTCTCAAATATCGGCGGGAAAGGGTTTACCAAGACGGTTTCAGAAGTCTGGAAAAACGCTTGCGTTTGGGAGTATAGACGAGAGTAATTGGTATTGATTACGATCCCGTTAAATGGCACTGGTAAGAAGCCAAGGTTAGTCTGTAGATCGATCTCGTATCCAAATACTCTAGAGCTTTCTAAGTTTGAAAAAGTAGAGAGGTTATAGCCTCGGTAGGCATCCCAGCCATATTGCTCTGCCGTTTCTTGGTCAGATAAGTTGACCTGAAAGGGGAAGAAGATATCGTTGACCTGCTTGTAAAAACCACCAATAGTAAGGAGACCTAAGGTGCCTTTGTAGGCAGAGAAGTGTAGGTCATAGTTGGTCGCTTTCGCATATCTTAGGTTGGGATTACCAGTCGTAATGTCCAGACTCGTATCATCTAGCTGGGTCCGAGGGGTGATAAAAGAGAAGTCTGGACGAGCAAGGGTCTGAGAATATGAAAGACGAATGTCCAACCAATCAACAGGCTTGTATTTGATATGGAGGTGTGGTAAAAACTCACCATACTGTTGATAGGTGGTGGTATCAGTAAACTCACCATTAACCCCATAGCGGCCATTTACTGTTGAAAAACCAGCTGAATAAGCATTATCAGAATATTCATAGCGGAAGCCAGGAATGATGGTCAGCTTATCTTGATACTTGATTTTGATCATCGCATATCCTGCGGTTATAGACTCTGCCACTTGATAATTGTCGACCAATGCGTAGCGATTGTTGTTAAGAATCGGCAACTGAGACTCATACCAAGCTCTGATGATATTGGGATCCAGGTTGGCATATAATGTCTGCTCTACTCCGTTTTCATCAACAAATAAGGGGGATGCTCCTTGAGATAAGAAAGTTCCAATACCGATTAGATTAGAGTTTGTCGGTAGAGTAACTACTGCTCCATCTGCGGCAGTAAATCTTTCAGATGCGTTGCTAGTGAAGGAGCCTCCTAAGTAGTAGAAGTTTTCGGTTAAACGTTCTACATCACGGGTACGATCGATCTGGTAGTACTTACCGCCAAATTTTACTTCCGCTGTCAGCTTCTTACCCAGTTTGACAGGGATCGCAAAATTGGCTAAGGCCGTAATGGTATTTTCGAAGGTAGCAGTGTTGTTGTACTCACCACCAACAAGATTAGTCTCTGATAAATCAGGGGTAGCCGCATCGAAATAATTTCGCGGATGTGATTCCTGATTCAATTCATCGTCAAATTGATTTTTGGTATCACTAAAGCGGATCAGATAATTATAGGGAGTTCTACCTTGAGAAAACGAATTAGCCAAACTCCAATCAGCGATTAGCCAGTTGAAATTATGGTTACCGCTCAAAGTGCCGGAGAAAAGAGAAAGATCGTTTTCAATACCTTGGCCACGATGGTCAATTGAAGGATTGGAAGGATTATAGCTTTCTGAAATTCTAAATTGGTCTCGGTCAGTACGGCTATATACTCCAAATAAGGTGATGTTATGCTTAGGATTAATGGCGTAGTCAAGCGATAAGCTTGCATTGTATCGTCTGCGAATCTCAGTACGATCTTCGAGTCGAAGTTGACTACCAAGGATTTCTGTATTATTGAGCGAGTCAGTAGGGCCTTGGCGCCAGCTATTTGTGAGGAAGTCACCACTACGGTTGAAGCGTTCTACACTACCCTGGGCGATCATCCCGACCTGT
>CAZHOC010000059.1:0-12453 GCA_964534295.1 uncultured Bacteroidia bacterium
AAGACGGTACCCTGATCAATCAAGGGTATGAGGCTAAATTAGAAGTCTTTTCCGCTAAGCTGAAGTGGTTTACGCAACGCATGTTACAAGGGGAGGCGATTAAAGCTTAATCGATTATCCCCATAGATTGAAATACAGCCCGGGCGATTTCGACTCGGGCTCTTCCATGTGCATTATTTTCGATATCGAGATTTAGCACATAAATAAAGCGATCTTCTCCTCTCTCCACCCAGCCGACGACCCAGCCTGTATCAGGATCTGGTATGGTAGTCCAACCGGTCTTAGCCTTCCAATCGTAGCGATCCGTTTTTTCGTAGCTAAAGATGTCTCGAAAGAGTTTTTGATTGGCTTCGCCGAACGCCAAACTCCCGTTTTCCAAACGTCGCAAAAAATCAAGCTGCTCGTAGGCAGAAATCCGAATATCACCCGCTACCCAAAAAGTAGTAACATCTGGACCGGGCTCAGCATTGCCATAATCAATTTTTTGAAGCCATTCTCGATAGTTGTCCTCCCCTACTCTAGCGGCAATTATTTGGTAGACCCAAAAAGCAGAGTATCTAAAGGCTTGCGCTAGATTGAGGTCTTGGTTCCATTGCTCCGCAAAACGCTCAGTTCCGTCCCAAGGGAAAATCTCATTGGTATCAGCTACCCCTAACTCCAAGGCGATCAACGTATTAGGCACTTTAAAGGTAGAGGCTGGCAAATAGGCAATCTTGGCCCGCTCTTCATTATAAACATAAGTAGTATCCCCTTTGATATCCTGTAAGAGAAAGGTCCCGACGGCCTCATGCACATTAAACAAAGAATCAAGCAATGCCTCCGTTGGAGGGCTGTAAGTAAAGCTAGGAGCCTCAGATTCTTGCGTTCCTCCGCAGGAGATAAAACAAAAGAAAGACAGGCAAAAAATGGTGTAAGTGGCTATGCGTAATCTCATGCCTAAAACTAGAAAAAAATTAGACGCTGATCGGGTACAAAACCCAATCAGCGTCCGAAATAATTGCTAATTCAAGTATTTAGTAGAAAGTATTTAGTACAAAGAAAAGCTACTTTCCTGAATCGTGTGGGTTTTCTTAACCCTTCTAAATACTTTATACTACTGTCTTAATACGTAAGCAAGGCTACCCATCTTGCCAGCACGAAATTCACGGAAAGCTTCGCGGATTTCCTCCTGCGTGTTCATGACAAAAGGACCGTAACTCACTACTGGCTCATTGATTGGCTCGCCATTGAGCAACAACAAAGTAGTATCAGCTTCAGCATGAATTTCGATTTGCTCACCCGTTTCCTCGAATACAACGAAAAAGCCCTCACTGATTGATTGCCCATCATTGTAGGCAACTTTGCCTTTGACCGTATAGATCCCTGTAGAATAAGCATCTGCTAAGGGCAACTTCACTTTAGCGCCTGCCTTGAGCCTAAGGTCAAGGATATTGATGGGTGTAAAAGTTTCTGCTGGCCCTAAAGTATCCCCATACTGCCCAGCGATGACTCGGAGGTAACTGCCTTGCTCATCTAGATTTACTGCGGGAATCTGCTCCGGCATAATGTCCTGATAAGCAGGCTTGGTGTATTTATACTCCTTGGGCAAGTTGACCCAAAGTTGAATCATCTCAAGCGTTCCGCCTTGGCGGGTAAACTCCTTGCCGTGCTTTTCTTCATGGACCAAGCCAGAGCCAGCGGTCATCCACTGTACTCCCCCAGCAGGAATAAAGCCTGAATGCCCGAAGCTATCGCGGTGCTCCAAATCACCTTGGTAGGCAATAGAGACCGTTTCAAAGCCTTTATGAGGGTGCTCATCTACTCCTTTTTGGACATCCGAGGGAGCTATTTGCACTGGACCCGCATGGTCTAACATGAGGAAAGGATCCAACATATCTAATCCAGGAGCAGGTAAAGCTCTTTTGAGGGGAAAACCATCGCCAACTTGCGCTCTGGCAGAGCCGACTACTCTTTTGATTGCTTTATTGGTCATGAGTGTTTTGTATATGAGAAGAGTGGTCAAATCTAGGATTTAACCACTCATTCTCGGATTAATACCTAAATCTTATACAGTTTCAGCGACTGCTTGTTTTACGAGTTGTACATTTAGCTGTAGCTTGACATCATCAGATACCACGATGCTACCTGCTTCCGTTACTGCACTCCAAGTCAAACCAAAGTCCTTACGATTGATTTTACCAGAAAGCTCAAAGCCCGCTTTAGTTTGACCATAAGGATCAACTAATGTACCGCCGTACTCTACGCTTAGCTTTACATTTTTGGTTACATCGCGGATAGTGAGGTCGCCTTCTAGGACAAACTCCTCATCACTTACTTTTTCAAAGCGAGTTGACTGGAAGCTCAACTTAGGATAGTTAGCTGCGTCAAAGAAATCAGCTGACTTAAGGTGCCCATCACGATCAGCTACTCCGGTGCTAATGCTATCGATATCGGCTTCAAAACGGATATTAGCGTTTGTGAAATCGGCATCGCTGTCTAGCGTAGCGTCGAAGCTGCCAAACTTACCAGTTACGGTAGAGATCATCATGTGGCGAACTTTGAACTGAATTTCTGAATGAGTAGGATCGATTTTCCAATTTTGTTGTGACATAATTGTATGACGTTTATGAGGTGATTTTATTAATTGGTGTTTAAACTTCAATGTTTAGACATTAATATTAACGAAGGCCTCCAAAAAAGGTTTAGAAAAACGAAAAAAATTGTTGAATCATTGAATGGTTGAAGGGCTGATTTTTTCAATAATGGGTTAAGCCCCACATTCAAAAATCAAGCCTTCAATCATTCTGTAATTGGTAAGCGTTCTGCGAAGCAGCCCTAAAAACTAGGCGCGTGCAATAAACCTCCATCATTGACAATCACCTCGCCAGTGCAAAAATTGGAGGCTTCCGAGGCTAAGAATACCGCGAGTCCCGCCATATCATCCGGCATCGCCATCCGGCGTAGGGGTGTACGAGAAACCAAACGCTCGTGCATTTGCTCGTTTTGCCAGATCATGGCGCTGAGCTTGGTTTTTACGAATCCGGGGCAGATCGCATTGACCCGAATATTGTGTTTGCCCCATTCAACTGCTTGGCTCTTGGTCAGCATCAATAGCCCAGCCTTGCTGATGTTATAAGCGCCAAAGTTTTCAGAAGCGTGTAAACCCTCTACCGAACTGATATGGATGATGCTCCCCCCCTCGCCTTGGGCTTTGAGGTGTGGGAAAACCAGATTGCTTAGCTCCAAGGCGGCATTGAGGTTGATATCGAGGGTTTTTTGATAGGCTTCAGCAGGCATCTTGTGGATGGGACCAAAGTAGGGATTGGTGCCCGCATTGTTGATAAGGATGTCAATCCGTCCATAGGTATCAAGGGTCTTTTGTATTAAAGCTTCCCTTGCCTCGGCTTGGGCGACATGGCAAGCAATACCCACGGCTTCAAGGCCATCTGCCTTAAATCCAGCCGCTACCTCATCGACGGCCTCTTGCTTACGGCTACTGATGACGACTTTAGCCCCAAATTCGGCGAGGCCTCGGGCCATAGATTCACCAATGCCTTTGGAAGCACCCGTTACGATAGCGACTTTGCCGTCGAGGCGAAAACGTTGTAAAATACGCGAGTTGTTCATGTTTATTTTGCTCCGGGAGGATTATGCTCCATTAAATAGTTTGCGAGTAGAGTGAATAGGTGGCGAGAAGTATTTTCGCCTTCATAAATGCCATGAGAACGATTGGGATAAGGCATCACTTGAAACTGCTTGTTATGCTTGATCAACTCATTGATCAGGACTTCGGCGTTTTGGTAGTGCACATTATCATCTCCCGTGCCGTGAACGAGCAGCAAATTCCCTTCAAGATTGGAAGCATGCGTTACTGGCGAACCCTTTACGAATGGCTCCATTTCTTCTTGAGGCAAGCCCATATAGCGCTCCTGATAGATATTGTCATAAAATAGCTGGTTGGCTACTGGCGCAACGGACATGCCTGTTTTGAAAATCTCTGGGTACTGAAAAAGACAATTGAGGGTAGCAGAGCCACCACCGCTCCAACCCCAAACCGCGATGCGGTCGGCGTCCACATAATCCCATTTATTGATCTCTTTGGCTGCCATGCCTAAGTCCCGGATATTGATGATCCCAATGTTTTGGTAAATCGCCTTGCGCCAAGCACGACCTTTAGGCGCGGGCGTACCCCGATTGTCCATCGAGATGATAATATAGCCTTGCTGGGCAATCATACGATGGAACATGCCATTGCGGCCGCCCCAGGCATCACGGGCGATCTGGCCAGCAGGTTCACTGTAGACATTGTAGAGGACAGGATATTTTTTGCTAGGATCGAAATCCGGTGGCAGCATTTTGTAGCCATCCATGGTAACGCCATCTTCTGTTGTCACTTGGAAAAACTCAATGGGCGTTGGCTTTAGCGTAGCAAGGGTCTCCTTTAGCTGTTGATTGTCCACCATCACCTTTTCCGTCTTGTGCTTGGGTAAGCTTACGATCTCGGTCATAGGAGGTGTATTGGCATTAGAATAAGTATGCACGGCCATTTTGCCACCAGGGGCAATGTTATAGCTATGAGTACCCGCTTGCTCCGCAGGACTGATAAGTTTGGCTTCACGCTTCTTGCTCCCGATGTCAACTTTATAGAGATAGCGTTGGGTAGCATTTTCAGGGGAAGCAATAAAGTAAAGATCATCCCCTTCCCAGGAGGCAATGGAAATCATATCATACTCTCCGGGCGTCAATAGCTCCTCTGAACCATCAAGACCTACTTTGTAGAGTTGACGCCAGCCCCCTTTTTGACTTACCCAGCTAAAGGCCTTGCCTTCGTCCATCCAACGGATTCCTTCTACCAGATCGATCCAGGCTTCGTCCTGATCGGTGTAGATATTTTCGGCCTCACCAGTATTTACATCACACCACCAGACTTTGAGGGTGTTTTGCTTACGGTTGAGTTGCTGTACCATAACATGCTGACCATCATCGGCCCACTTCATACGGGGCAAATAGTTTTGACGAGGATCACCGGGGATATTGAGCCAAGTGGTTTCCCCGCCCTTGGCGCTGATGATGCCAATTTTACATGAAGAAGGCGTTTCTCCCACTTTGGGGTATTCAACAGGGATTACATAGCTGTAGACCGAATCCGTATTGTTGATCATGAGGAAGTCCTCAATGTCGGAGGCATCTATTTGCCAATAAGCCAGTTTGTCACCCTTGGGACTCCAACTAAAGCCATCACGACAAAAGAACTCTTCCTCATAGGCCCAATCAAAGGTGCCATTGATGATGTCATCCGTCCCATTGTCGGTCAGGGCTATGCGTTCAGCGGAGCTGAGATCCTCCACAAAAACATTATGCTTACTACCATAAGCTACAAACTGATCATCTGGACTGAATTTGGTAAACATCAAACTCGACTCAGGGAGATCAGCTCCCAATTGCCAGAGTTTATCACTATTGACATCCAAGACCCAATAGTCACCGCGGGTATTGGCTCGCCAAACCCGTTTGGTATTGGTATAAATCAGCAGTTTAGATTTATCGTGCGACCAAGTAAAATCGGCAACCGAAAGAGGTTTTTCTGCACCTTTGGGTGTAAGCTGAGCGCTAGAAATTATTTCTGTTTTTTCACCACTGATGGGATCTACCTTATAGATCGCTGGACCAGCTTCCCCATATGCAACCTGAGTAAAGCTTTCCCCATCTTCTGCCCAATTGGCACCCCGGAAGTATTGGCCATAAAACTCTCCACTTTGGAAGATGCGATCGATCGTCAACATCGACGGATCGTCCTGCGCTTGAGCAGGCAAAAAGACCAGTCCCAAGCTCGCACTGAGCAGGACCCGCATAATTAGCTTATTCATAGTTTTGACTTAATCTGTAGGAGTAGACACAAGTTAGCCGATTAAGGGCGATTGAACCAAGCTTTTGGCTCAAAAGGCTGGCCTTCGAGTAGCGCTAATACATTATTGACAGTTTTGACACACATTTCGCGATAGGTGGTGGCGGTCAGGCTTGCAGAATGAGGCGTAACCCAGACATTGGGTAGCTGTAGCAAGGGACTATCGTTCGCCGGAGGCTCTGTGGCTAAAACATCTGCCGCAAAACCGCCAAGGCGTCCATCTTGCAATGCATCCGTCAAAGCTTCCTCATCGATAAGTTGTCCGCGTGCTGTATTGATAAGAATTGCTTCTGGTTTCAGCAAAGCGAGCATTTCGCGAGAAATGAGCCCTTGAGTATCCGGCAATAATGGTAAATGCAGACTGACCACATCAGCTTCTTTCAACAGACTCTCCTTATCCCGCACTTGATAAGGCAAATCCAATTCTCGGGCATCCCAATAAAGGACCTCCATACCAAAGACAGTCGCCATTTTGGCTAGGGTTTGCCCAATATTTCCCATGCCCATGATGCCCAGCACTTTGCCCCGTAGTTCATCGGTTTTCAGGCCTTGCCGAACGCTCCAATTATTGTCCTTGACGGCTAGCAGAGTGGGCAGAAGATTGCGGAGCATCATCATGATCAGACTCATGGCATGCTCGGCTACGGTATGGGTATTGACTCCCGGCGCGTTGAAAACTTTGACCCCGCCTTCGCTAGCAGCGGCCACATCTACATTATCCAAACCAACCCCACAGCGCGCAATCACTTGCAGATTGGGCATAGCTTCAATGAGGGCCCGATCTACTTGCCCTTTGCCTCGGGTGATCAAAGCCACGTATTGCTCTAGATGGGCTTCTTCTAGGCCACTGGCAGGGCTTTTTGATAAGGTGAGACTATGCTTTTGCGCCAAAAGTTCGTGGGCGCTAGCTTCGATGGTTTCGAGGAGAAGGATGTGGGACATTATGGGCGGTATTGGTTGGCGCGGATATTTTGATCGGCTTTTTCGACAGTTTCTCTGATTCTTTTTTCCCGCGTCGCGGAACGCTTAGCATTATAAATCCATTCTAAGATGCCCCGTTTAACGGAACGCGGAAAAGCTTCCCAATTAGCGCGGGCATTAGGGAATTGAGGAAATAATGCTTCCATATCAGGCGGAATAACCAGATTATCGACATCGTCGAGGGCAGTCCAAGTACCCGTTTCTTGGGCAAGTAGGACCATAGCTAGGCCAGCTGGGGCCATGCGTTCCTCGGAGAGGAGCTTCTTGACCATATTCTTATTTACAGCACTCCAATTGCTCTTAGGCTTACGTTTGGAAAAGTATTGATAGTAGCTTTCGGCATCCCGTTTATTGGGTTTACTATCGATCCAGCCAAAACATAAAGCTTCTTCCACCGCTTCTTTGTATGTTACAGATGAGCGCGGAGAATCCTTCTTGAAGATAATCAGCCAAACGCTACTTTCTAGCTCATGATTTAGGGCTAACCACTCCCGCCATGCTACTTGCGATGCTGCGTAAAATGTTTTTATGCCGTCCTCGCGCTTTTTTTCCATATTTGTACAACTACTCGTAAAAAATACAAAAAGGATGTTGAATCTCTCAGTGATTTTGGAAGACAGTGCTAGCCGCTTTCCCGCTAAACCGGCTTTCACTTTTATGGACACCACCCTCAACTTTGCCCAAGTAAATGGAGCCGCCAACCAACTCGCCAATGGTTTGGTCGCAGCCGGAATCAAAGCTGGCGATAAAGTAGCCCTCAGTTGCTTGAATCTGCCTTATTTTCCGATTGCCTATTTCGGTATCCTCAAAGCGGGTGGGGTGGTAGTTCCGCTAAGCGTCCTCCTCAAACATGACGAGATCGAATATCATCTAAAAGACTCTGAAGCCAAGGCTTATCTCTGTTTTCAGGGCACTCCTGAATTACCGATGGGTACGGAGGGGCATAAAGGTTTTCAAGCAGTAGATGCCTGTGAGCATTTTTATGTAATCACCGCCCAGCCGACTGATCCCTCCCCTATCGAAGGCACCCAGACCATGGGACAACTGATGGGCGGGCAGGCACCCACTTTTGAGACCGTGGAGACACAGGCTGAGGATACGGCAGTTATTATTTATACTTCGGGTACGACCGGACGACCCAAGGGCGCAGAGCTGACGCATTCTAATTTGCTACTCAATGGCGTCCTCTCCGCCGATTTGTCCTCTGCCGACACAGAAACCACACAATTAATCGTACTACCGCTCTTCCACATCTTTGCCATGACGGTCTTGATGAATGCGGGCGTTTATCGCGGTTCACATAGCATTTTACTACCTCGTTTTGATGGTCCAACTGTTTTGGGCTTGCTGCAAAAGCACCGAGTCAGTGTATTTGCGGGGGTTCCGACCATGTATTGGGGCTTACTCAATACTGATACCGAAGGCTATAATCTAGAGCAGATTAAAAATGACATGCGCATTGCGCTTTCGGGTGGGGCATCTCTGCCAGTACAAGTACTCAAAGACTTTGAGGCCAAGTTTCAAGTACCTATCCTCGAAGGCTACGGTATGTCGGAGGGTTCGCCTGTAGTTACCTTCAACCATCCTTACCAAGAGCGCAAACCCGGTTCGATTGGTACCCCTGTCTGGGGTGTTCAAGTCAAGGTCGTAGATGAAAACGATAATGAGGTACCCGTCGGAGAAAAAGGAGAATTGCTTTACCGTGGTCATAATGTGATGAAAGGTTACTTCAATAAGCCAGAAGCCAACGCAGTAACTTTAAGAGGAGGCTGGATGCATTCTGGTGATGTCGCGGTCAAAGATGAAGACGGATATTTTTATATTGTAGATCGAACCAAAGACATGATCATACGCGGTGGATTGAACGTCTATCCGAGAGAGGTTGAAGATGTGATCATGAAGCATGAGGCAGTGTCTATGGTAGCGGTGATTGGGGTACCAGATGAGCAGTATGGAGAAGAGATCAAGGCTTGTGTAGTTTTGAAAGAAGGCTACAGTCTAGAAGCCGAAGCCCTAAGCGCCTGGACCAAGGATCATATTGCCAGCTACAAATACCCTAGAGTGGTAGAGTTTTTGCCAGCCTTGCCTATGAGTGCCACTGGAAAAATCCTCAAAAAGGAATTACGCAAAGCATAATATGCAATACATAAAAAGTCATCTCTTGCAAGTAGGCGTCCAAAGTACGGGCGCCGAACTTAGCAGTATTCGTTCTTTACAAACCCAACAAGAGTATATGTGGGATGCTCAACCCGCAATTTGGGGCAATCATGCTCCTGTGCTCTTTCCCATAGTCGGAGGTCTTAAAAATGGTGAGTATATCCATGAGGGACAGACATATCCCTTGCCGCGTCATGGTTTTATCCGTTACAATACTCAAGTTGAGCTTCGGGCTCAAACAGAAAGTAAGCTCACTTATGGGCTGAGCAATAATCTCGATACCGAAAAGGTCTATCCTTTCAAATTTGACTTTGTGGTTCATTTTGAACTTTTCGATAACAAACTGAGGGTCATTCATGAAGTCCACAATCGAGATGATAAAGAGATGTACTTTTCACTAGGGGCTCACCCTGCCTTCAAATGTCCCCTACATGAGGATGAGACTTATGCAGATTATTACTTAGAGTTTGCCGAGGTCGAAACCGAACGGACTTGGTTGCTTGATCGAAACGGCCTGATCGAGACCGAAGGGCCGCTTGTGTTGGATCATAGCAAAGTACTGCCGCTGACCCCCAATATGTTTGACAATGACGCCCTTATTTTCAAGACGATGCGTTCCCGCAGGGTAAGCCTAAAAAGTCAGAAGTCCGAACAAGTATTGACGGTGCATTATGAAGGCTGGCCATATCTCGGTATTTGGTCAAAGCCCAAAGCGCCTTTTATCTGTATCGAGCCTTGGTTAGGTATAGCCGACCATGCCGATACCGACCAACAATTGAGTACTAAATTTGGCATTTTAAGCCTAGCTCCGGGTCAAAGTTTTGAGGCCCAATACACGATCGAAATTACGGAATAGTCTATGATTGATTACCGCCCTGTTGCTGATTCAAAAATGGAAATCACGGAACTTATGGTTCCGGCTTATGCAAACTTTGGCGGCAAGGTCCATGGAGGTCTCATCCTTTCCTTGATGGACAAAATTGCTTACGCTTGCGCCTCTCGACACGCCCACCAATATTGTATTACGGCTTCAGTCGATACCGTAGATTTTAAAGAGCCTATAGAGGTGGGACGCCTTGTTCGCATGTATGCCTCCGTCAACTTTGTCGGCAATACCTCAATGGAAGTAGGCATCCGGACAGAATCGCACAATATCCAAAGTGGGGAAACTCGCCATACCAATACTTCTTATTTTACGATGGTCGCGATGGGCGAAGATGGCAAACCAGTCCCTGCACCTGGATTGATTATCAATACTCGTTCGGAGTTGAGACGTTTTTTAGAGGGGCGAGCAAGGCGTACGCTGAAGCGAGAATACAGTCTCGCTAGGACACAGCTAAAGACTTCTTTTCAAATTGAAGAAGCGCTCAAAACGCTAGAAAACGCCAAATGCCAAGTTAATTGGCGCCCCTAAGGAAAGGCTGAATAAAGAATATCGAATGTCCAATGAAGAAGTTTAGTTAGCTTCCACATTGGACATTTTCTCAATAGCTCTACCAATTTTGATTTAGCCTAAAAATCTTTCGGCTATCGCTGCGCGGAACGCTTCGTCTCCTACCGCCTTGCGTTGGGCATACATTTCTTTCGCATCAGCTCCAGCCACGTAGCGCAATTGCTCTTTACCATCAGTAGCTGCTTCGTAAACGACTTCTGCAATCTGCTCAGCAGAGGAGTAAGTCGCGGCTCTGGCTGGGTCTTGAAATACTGACATCACCTTTTGAATCTGCTCAGAGTAAGCTTCATGCATACTCATATCCAAAGACCGAGAGGCAAAATCAGTCCGAATACCTCCGGGAGAGACCGTTTTGACTCCAATGCCAAAGGGCTTGAGTTCAAAGGCGATGCTTTCACTCCAACCTTCTAAGGCCCATTTAGTGGCGTGATAGACAGAGTTGAAAGGAAAAGCAATAAGTCCTCCAATGGAAGTGGTAGTAATGATTAAACCATTAGCTTGGGCACGTAAATGGGGTAAGAAGGCTTGGGTAACACGCATGACTCCCAATAGATTGGTATTGAGCTGACGCACTAGTTGCCCATCTGTAGCCCCTTCAAATGGTCCCGCAAGACCGTAACCTGCATTATTAAATACTACATCAACTTGCCCCATGGCGATGGTCTGTGCCACGGCATCAGCAATTTGAGCATGGTCAGTAACGTCCAAAGTGAGCTTGCTGATATTACTGATGGCATCCATGTCAGTTTCCCCAGCGGGATTACGCATAGTGGCCACTACATCCCAACCCCTTTCGGCAAACATAAGGGCAGCAGCTTTGCCGAGGCCAGTTGAGGCCCCGGTGATAAAAATTCTTTTTGACATTTTATTAGGCGTTTATTGTTGTTAAAGATAAGCGTTCCGCGTCCCGAAAGCTTTCGGGAGTAAAAAACTACTGCTTACCATGATACAAGGTAGCATCCTCGCTTTTGTAGCCTCTAAAATCATTGCGTCCTGAGACGTAGAGACCTTCTTTGTATAGCTCATCCTCAAAGATTTTGGGGTCAACTGGATCTCCTAGAGAAGAAATCTCGACCAGGTTACCGGATGGATCGCGGATAAACATCTGCATGGCTCCATCGGTCAGTTGTCGGACCTTGCCCCAAGGCTTGTCATCGATAATACCTTGCTCTTTGAAGCGCCAAAACAGCTCATTGAAGTTGTCTACTTTAAAGCAAACATGCCCGCGAAAAGACATTTCATCCTCCCACTCTGAAAGATGTAGTTGCTGCGTTTCCGTAACCTTGAAAAAGGCAGTCGGATAATCGAATACAAAAGCGGGAATGGGCTCTAGGCCTAATTCGTTTTCATAGAATTCGGCCGTCTCTTCCAGATTATTGACGATCAGGGTTACGTGATTGATTTCTGTTATAGCCATTGTAGTAGTGTTTTTATATAGGATGATTGATGCCAAGCGCTTAGCTGAATATCTCGATCTTAGTCAGACATTCAAAAGACAAAAATCATTGTTTAAAGTCTTTGACAAAGTCCCAATTAGGTGTCAGGCCTAGTCCAGGAGAGCTAGGAGCCGATAACATACCGTCCTCCACTGTTATTTGTTCCTCCACCAGATCATACATCATAGGGTTTCCTCCTAGAGAAAACTCGATCACATTGGCAGCGGGACTCGCAAAAGCTACGCTTACACCCGCCATAAAACTAAAGGCAGAGCCCCAACAGTGAGGCGCAAGCTCTAGTTGCCAAGTATCTGCGAGATGGGCCACTCGCCAAGCTTCCGAGATACCACCGATAATGGCCGCATCTGGCTGAAGAATATCCACCGCCCTATACTCGATCAATTCTCGCATATCAAAACGGGTAAACTCACTATCCCCGGCTGAGATAGGTACGCTACTGCTAGCGCGTACTTCAGCACAGCCTTGTTTATTATCAGGACTGACGGGCTCCTCAAACCAGTAGAGATTACAATCCTCTACTT
>CAZHOC010000060.1:0-12244 GCA_964534295.1 uncultured Bacteroidia bacterium
ACTCAATAACCCTTCATTGAAAGGAATGTACGATTTTTCGTAATTGATTGAATGACTGTTCATATAAAAACCAAGATTTGCTAAATAGTACTCTGACTCTAAATAGCACGCATCTTACATAGGCCAAAGCAGGAAGTTTTCCTATGTTTGCTCCAAGATTCAAACTATGGCAGAAAAGGTATTGATATTAGGTGCAACCTCAGATATTGCGAGAGCAATTGCCCACCAGCACGCCCAAGCGGGAAGCACTTTGGTTTTGGCGGGAAGAAACACCGCAGAACTCGAAAAAGACGCTCAGGATATTCGACTCCGTTATCAAGCAGAAGTGGAGGTGGCAGCCTTTGATGCCCAGGCCTATGATAGCCATGCTGATTTTTGGCAGGCTATATCCCCTCAAGCAGATTGGGTTTACTTAGTATTTGGTTACATGGGGGAGCAAGAGCGTGTCCAACAAAACTGGGCCGAAGCTGAGCAAACCCTAGCAGTCAATTATGTGGGAGCAGTTTCCATTTTGGAACGCGTAGCCCAAAGTTTTGAAGAGCGAGGGAGTGGTACCATCGTGGGGATTAGTTCGGTGGCTGGAGATCGTGGCCGCGCCAGCAATTATCTTTATGGCAGTGCTAAGGCTGGTTTAACCGCCTATTTATCAGGCCTCCGCAACCGCCTCGCCAAGGAAGGGGTGCATGTATTGACCGTCAAGCCTGGCTTTGTGCGTACCGCTATGACCGCAGGCATGGATCTGCCTCCTGTGATCACTGGCGAGCCCGAAAAAGTCGCCAAAGACATTATAAAAGCCGCCCGCCGCAAGAAAAATGTAATCTACACCCTTTGGATGTGGCGCTACATTATGCTCATCATCCGCAATATCCCCGAAGGCATCTTCAAGAAGTTGAGTTTGTAGGGGACCGCTGGGCGGAACGCTTGTCCCTAAACCACCCACGATTTCATTTCGAGCGAGCACAGCGACGAGAAATCTCCTTGAGTGCAATACGGATTTATAATTTACCGGATAGGAGATTTCTCGTCGGCCCGTTATCCGGGCCTCTGTCGAAAAGACACGTCCAACGGACGGTAGGCTCGGCATGCATGCCGAACGCAGAGACAAGCGTTCTGCGCAGCAGGCACAAAAAAAAGCGGCACCCTCATGAGCGCCGCTGTGGATCAAATCCATATATCTTGTAAACTACCGCATCGTGTAGCTATCATTCAAAATCTTGAGGACATCGTCTGCGAGCTCTGACTGCTCGAAGCCGGGTAGGTTGCGGACCCCTTGCAAAATGGCTTTGCGCATGCTGATGGAGTTTTGACGAGAAGCCTCGTACATTTTTTCTCCGATCAGGATATCCATCTCGTCGATACTCAACTCACCGATACCGCGTACCCAGGCTCTTTTTTGCGCGTCGCGGCTCACGATACGAATATAATCACCGCTTACCCCTTCTAGGACGACCAACTCACCCGGCACAAAAATGATCATATTGCGATCGCGTGCAGTCTCTGGATTGGCAGATAAATATCCTTTAGCCGTTTCAGTGATCACGGCGAGGCGACCATCTGCCACCAATGCGTGTGATACCATCCAACCGAGCTGACCGTTTTGCATACGCACGCTATAGTAAACATTACCGGCTTCCTTGACAGGGTTTTGGTTTTGTACGTAAGCGACGGCTTCCCCAAAGCGAACTAGACCGATCGGACTGGCTGTTTCACCTGGCTTAGTTCTCACTACAGCATTGTCATAGATACAAATCAGCCCTTTGTAAGTAGCTGAGGCATTGCTTTGCTGCGCAAGGCGAGCGTTTGCATTATCGCCACGCGTGAGGTTTACGCCATCCGAAGGATTGTTGACAATGTCTTGAGAGCGCATGGTCTGCTTTTCCCAATCCTTACGAAAACGTAAGTAGTCATAAGCGTTGAGAGAAGAAAGACTACCCACAGCACCATAAGTTTCTCCTTCTACCACCTGCTCAGCAGAGGCAGAACGACTCACTTCTTGATATTCACCGTTGCGATATTCGCTCTTGCGAAGGGTGCTTTGGTCTAGGCTGTTATCAGCCATGCCGCGAGTTCGATAGGTGCTATTGTTACCTTCTTTGCGGTCTGGCGTAAACTTATGCCATTGATATTGGTAAGGCTCTGCGATTCTAGCGTCTCCTCTGGTTTGAGAAGGCTGAGTAGGCAGAGGCTGAATATCTATCTGATCAATCCCTAATTGATTTTGTAGAGACTGGGCTCTGTCAAAATAGAGGTTGACGAAGAAAGACTCCTCTTGAGGAGCGTCTACTAAATAAGCAAAGTAAGCGGCGGCTTTTTCGTAAAAGTAGCGCGCGTCATGGTAAGCAGCTTCATCGCTCAGATAATCAGCATACCAAATATCCATGGACTTGAGGTAATAATATACCAAGGCCATCTTGGGAGTGGGTTGCGGACATCTGGCATAAACCATCTCGACCTGCCGGATATCAAGGCTATTGGTTCCCGGCTGAAAATTGTAGAAGTACTCTTCCAGCTCTCGTTCATATCCTGAACAAGTTTGAGCTGAAGCGAAGCTGATCCCAGATGCGAGCGTCAGCAGCACAAAAGCGCGTAAAAAGAAGGCTTGAATTTTCATATCGGAAAAAATACGCAAAGTCCTAATATTTGTAGCCCCACAAGGTCTAAAATAGGCTTGCAAGTAAGTATTGTGTGAAAATTGTTGAATTTTTGAGGATTTGTTGAAGCCCTGAGTTTCGATTTTTTGAATTTACCTAATGAAGGGATTCAACATTTCAAGCATTCATTTCCTCAACAATTCCACTATTCTGTTATTACGATAGCGGCCTGCTGCTGGTTTGCATATTCCGGCAAAAGTTCGCCATTGAGGTAATAATTGAGGGTCTGCCAATAAGTATTGCAGTTGGTGACTCCTAGGGTAAACTCTACCGTCAAGGTATCTACCCCATAAGTATCCTTTTTGAAATAATAGTCAAAACGGAATGGCTCGCCATAGAGTAGGGCAGAGTTCACTTCATTGCGCGCCTGATTGAGGTAGCGTTCGGTGAAGCCGAAAGGTCCAAATTTGCCATCCTTATACCCAGGCTCGATCAACTCATATTTAGGATTGGGATCAGAACCGCCTGCAGTGTCCAAAAAGACCACTACTTCAGAAAGATTGTAGATACTATTGAGGTAATTTTGACCGTCAGTAGTCTTGTATTCGACCGTAAAAAATTCGTCGCCTACAAACTCATCCTTCGAAGGATCGCATTCTGGTTCGCAAGCAGTGAACAAGATTGCCAAGCCCAAAACAAAAGTTGATAGTAAGTATTTCATATTCATGAGTTTTCCTTGATGCGTCATTATTATTATCGTTGCACTGGTCGCAAACGCCAAAGATAAAAAATGTGATGATTTATTGAGATATAAGCCCTTATTTTGCAGCCTATGCAAACCGTCGAACCGAAGGTTTATGAACTAAAGAACGGATTGCGGGTGGTCTTTAAACCGATTCCCTATACCCGCACCGTACACTGTGGCTACGTGATCAATGCCGGCAGCCGAGATGATGATGGCGATGAGATGGGAATGGCCCACTTTATCGAGCACATGATCTTTAAAGGCACCCGCAAGAGAAAAACGTTTCATATCCTCAATTATTTGGAATCGGTAGGAGGAGATGTAAATGCCTATACTACAAAGGAAAAAACCTGCTTTTACGCTTCCTTGGCCTCCGAGTATTTGGACCGTGCTACGGAACTCTTAACCGATATTACTTTTCACTCCACTTTTCCGGTCAACGAGCTCGCCAAAGAGCGGCAGGTGATTTCGGAGGAGATTGATATGTACCGTGAAAGTCCCGATGAAGCCATTTTTGAGGACTTTGACGAGATGATATTTCCGGAGCATCATTTGGGTAGACCGATTCTCGGAACGAAAGAATCTATCCGTCGGTTTGAGCAAAATGATTTGCTGAGACACATTCGTAGTTCCTTCACCCAAGGCAATGTCGTTTATGGCATCGTCGGTAATGTGAGCGAAAAGGAAGTCCAAAAGATCATCGACAAATATTTGACCCCGCTCGAATTGCCGACTGGCTCTTTGGAGCGCGTTCAGCCAAACGGCCAAAAGATCTTCAGCAAGCAAGTCGCTATTACCAACGGCCAAGCGCATGAAATCCTTGGTGGTAGAGCCTATGCTTTACGCAAGGATCGCTACACGCCTTTCTTGCTGCTCAACAATCTGCTCGGTGGCCCCGCTATGAACTCTCGCCTCAACCTCAATATCCGCGAGAAACACGGCTTGACCTATAACATCAGCACTTTTTACTCTCCCTTTTGCGATAGCGGTATTTGGGGCGTCTACTACGCCTGTGAGCCCAAAAACTTGGAGCGCATCCACCGCATGGTGCAAAAAGAACTCAAAGAACTCGCGGCAAAGCCGCTGGGAACATTGCGCCTGAATCAAGCCAAAAAGCAACTCTCTGGCCAAATGATTCTTGGCTATGAAAACCTGCTCACCCAAATGCTGAGTATGGCGCAGGATATTTTAGATTTTGATCACATCCTCACTTTTGCCGATTATTTAGAAGACATCGAATCGGTAACGGCTCTGCAGATGCAAGAAGCAGCGGAGGAGGTTTTTGCTTCGCAAAAGCTCTCTCGGATTACTTATCGACAGTAGGGAATCTTCTATTCTGCATATTTTCAAGGCCTCAGTTTTCTTTTCGAACGAGTCCCATCGGGACGAGGAGAAATCTCCTATCAGTCAAATTGTTTTTACGTCTCGAACTCAAGGGGATTTCTCGTCGCTGCGCTCGCTCGAAATGAATCGTCCAAGGGACGAAAGCTGCGCGCATGCATGCCGCAGCTTTAGATCCCCCAATCACCCATTCACAGCCGCCGTCTCCACGCTCAAATACTTGGCGAGTAGCTGCTGAAGGTTTTGAAGCCGGATTGGCTTGGCGATAAAATCATCCATGCCAGCGTCTAGACATCGTTTTTCATCTTCGGGCATGGCATTGGCCGTGGCCGCTACGATGATAGGCACTTTGTCGAGTTTATCTTGAATTTTTCTAATTTCCGTGGTGGCCGTAAAGCCATCCATCACAGGCATTTGTACATCCATCAAGATGATATCAAAGTCTACACTCAGTACTGCTTCCAAGGCTTCTTTGCCATTGCCGGCTATTTGGTAACTAAGCCCCATTTTGTCAAGCATACGAGCGGCTACCTTTTGGTTCACCATATTGTCTTCGGCGACCAGAATGCGGGTATTAGGGGCAAAGTTTAGTTGTTGGCGAGAAGCGTTCGGCGAAGCCGTCTGCTCCACCATAGAAGGCTCAAATACATGACAGAGCGCATAAAATATCTGCTGACTACGGGCGGGTTTGTTGAGACAAACCTCAAAAAGGGCTCTGTCTTCTTTGGCCAAACTCGCTCCAATCGAACTCAACAAGATCACGGGTAGCTCTTTGGCGCTAAAATGTTTGCGAACTTCTCGACATAAATCCGCCCCGTCCATCAGCGGCATATGCATATCCGAAATAATCAGATCGTAGCGATTGCCGGCCAAAAGGTGCTCTACGACTAGTTCTGGCTGGGAGAATGAAACCGACTCTATGCCCCACTTTTGACATTGCAGGCTAAGAATACGGAGATTGGTATGGTTGTCGTCGATGAGGAGGACCTTTTTATCTTTAAGTGAAGATTTCTCAGGCTTCCAGACCTTGATGTCTTCACTGGCCTCGCAGGGGATGGTAAAGAAAAAAGTGGTGCCTTTGCCTTCAACGCTTTCTACCCATATTTGACCGCCCATAAGCTCGGTGAGCTTTTTGCTAATGGCGAGACCCAAACCTGTACCTCCATATTTGCGGGTAGTGGAGGCGTCTACTTGAGAAAATGATTTGAAGAGGCGGTTGAGCCTATCCTTAGGTATGCCGATGCCAGTATCTTTGACCGCAAACTCAAGCATACTTTTGCCTGCAATTTCTTTTTGTTCGACGAGAATGAGAATTTCCCCTTCTTCGGTAAACTTGATGGCATTACCGACAAGGTTGACCAAAATCTGACGTAGGCGAGTGATGTCGCCTTTGATCCCTTTGGGAGCACGTTCATCCAACATGTAAAGCAGTTCGAGATGCTTGGCATTGGCCTTAGAGGACAACAGATCTAAGACATCTTCGATTGCTTCTACTAAAGAAAAACCCTGATATTCAAGCTCTAATTTATTGGCTTCGATCTTGGAGAAGTCCAGAATATCGTTGATCAGCGTCAGCAGCGTTTCCCCGCCCATGCGGATGGTTTGAGCGAATTCTGCCTGCTCGCGATTGAGTTGTGTGTCCATCAAGAGGCCTGTCATACCGATGACAGCATTGAGAGGCGTACGGATCTCATGACTCATCGTAGAGAGAAAATCGGCCTTGGCTTGCGAGGCTTCTTCAGCGATTATTTTGGCCTCCATGAGGTCCTGAGTCCGGATTTGTACCTTTTCCTCTAAAGAATCATTGGTCTTTTGCAGCTTATCTTGCTTGAGTCCGACGATACTCGCCAAGATACCCAAGAAAATAGGAGCCGTATCAATGATCCAATGCAAGGGCTGTTGCTGCTGTATCTCCCACCAATTGGCAAAAGAGAGGCTTTTTCCCGTCATGGCTAAATCAAGGCAGGCTGCCAAAAAGGGGAAGACGCAGCCACAAATGATCCCCAATGCTAAGAACCTAGCGAAATTGGATATTTTCATGATGTACTTTATACATAGTTCGGTCAGAAAAATAATTTGGTGAATGGATTGTTCAAACTTTAGCTTTAGCCAAAGCTTACAAAGGTTTTAAATCGCCAACTATGATGGGATTTTTGGCTAACTTCCGACCATGAGCGATCGAAGTCAGATGTTGTATTTGCTGCATGCAGAACGCCGCCTCCTAGACCAAGTCTTCAAAAAGCGCAATCATAGCCTCGGCCTAAGTTGGGAAGCGGCTTTGCCTTGGGTGCAGGATGATCCCGATCGTATCAATCGTCTCATCGATCAGAAGATTCTCATATCCGAAACGGATAATCTTCGCTTGTCCAATATCATCCAGACTTTTTGGGAGCAGTGGGAGGCCGAAGAAATCAGCCTTTATTCTTGGGCAGAATTGGAGGCCGATTGGCAAAGCTTTGAAGCGGAAATTTTGCAGATGGAGGCTCTCCCCAGCACTGAAAGTATCCAATATTGGGTCAAGCAATTACAAGTATGGCAGCGATTTTTGCTGAGTCTAGATGGCGAGGACTTGTCCTCCGGGCAGCTGGAAATGTTGCAATCACTGGCGGATAAGATTCGCTCTTTTGCGAGTCAGAGGCTAGGCCTCGATCAGTCTTTGGATCGGCAGATGGTGGTCTTTTTAGAAGCTTTACAGGAGTTTGGGAAGGCAAATGTTCGTTCTCGAGCCAAGAGTAAGCTACTATCACAAGTAGCTCGTTTACAAGAGTTAAGGCGCAAAGACCTATTATTTGAGCAAACGGATTTATCAGCTCAGTTGCAGCTTTTGGAGGCCACTTTGTGGAACGATAAGTCGAGCCCTGCATTATGGCCCTCACTGGCCGCAAAGGCCTGAGCGTTGGAGGTTGAGAGACTCCGTAAAATAAAAACAGCTATCTCCCGCTTCCAATAAAATAGTCCGACTCTGATTGTCCTGCTTTAGTTGAAAGTTGACGAGATGCTTAGTCGATACCGGATTGAAGGCATACTGATAAAGGTCTTCGCGCTTTTGGTAGTCGCGGCTAGTGAGTAGGCCTTTGAACTTGTCAAACTCATAAATCACCCTACGGTCCGGATCAACCAACCAAGTTGCATCATAGTCATAATACTTAAGGGTCTTGATCAATTCTGGATCGCGGAAGGGTTCCGAGCGACCGATAATATCCATCTCTACCTGGCCATCTGAAGTACCAATATCGAAGTTGGCGGCGCCAACGATCCCTTTAGAAGGTGATACCAACCAAATGGCTCGTTCGCGAAAGCGTTCGATCCCCAAACGAGAGCGGCGCAGGATATAAAATAAGTCCTCACCTTGGTCCGGTTCACGCTCAATCAAGAGCGAATACTGAAAGCGCTCAAAGTGAGAAATCGTATCTCCCGGTTGGCTCAGATTATCCAAAAACAATTGCTTGGCGCCAAGGTTTTTTTCTCTGTCGACGGTATAAATCGCTTGTTCCTGATTGACCAGAAATCCCTCAAAACGCGCATCGAAGATGCGGTAGGCAAAAGGAAAATAAGCGATCTCCTTTTCGACGATCGGATTGGGATTGAAGTAAAACCAGTTTTCTAAATCCAGAAAGATGGTATCCTGCACTTGAGGAAAGGGAGGCTCCTGAGAGTACTCTTCCTCACAAGCAACCAGCCCAAAAAGACAGAGGAGGGTGTAGAGTATCGGACTCGCTATGTACGACAGGGACGACTTTCGCATGTAGTGCAGTCTGGGAGTTTGACAGTGTTTGCGTCAAAAAGTGCGTTGCACAAATCTAATTCAAGCCTTCGCAAAACGCAACAAACAGTCTCGAGTAGATAAAATACGTAATTTTGGAATGATTTATAGCTGATTTTTATGCCAAAACGCATTGTCGCTCTTACCGAAGAAACTACCGAATGGCTTTACCTCCTCGGCCAGGAGGATAAACTGGTGGGGATTAGCGCTTATACCGAACGTCCCCCACGCGCCAAAAAAGAAAAGCCAGTAGTGTCTGCTTTTATTGGTGGACATGTCAAAAAGATCAAGGCCCTCAAGCCCGATCTGATAATAGGTTTTTCGGATGTGCAGGCCGAGCTTGCCCGCGAATTGATCAGTGAAAACCTGCCTGTATTGGTTACGAATCAGCGTTCTGTGCAGCAGATCATGGATACCTTATTGATGATCGCTCGGATGGTCGGTGCGGAGAAGCAGGCCCAAATTTGGCTAGATCAATGCAAACGAAGGATTGAGGATATGCGTTCTGCGCTCCCGATAGCTATCGCGGAGCAAATAGAGCAGCGACCCAAAGTCTACTTTGAAGAGTGGGACGACCCCATGATCAGCGCCATCGAGTGGGTAGGGGAGTTGATCGAGATCGCCGGCGGAGAAAATATTTTTGCCGATAGAGCAGCGGGTTTAGCGTCCCGCGAACGCTATGTCACCGTGGAAGAAGTCCAAGAAAGAGCGCCAGAACTCTTTATCGGCTGCTGGTGTGGCAAGCCTCTCGATAAGGAAAGTGTGCTACAAAGAGCGGGTTTTGAGGAGGTTCCCGCTATCCGTGAACGCCAAATCGTAGAAATGGACCCTGCCATTATTTTGCAGCCGGGCCCTGCTTGCTTGACCGAAGGATTGGACGTATTGAGCAATATTATGGCAACGCATTTGTCGAAAAAATCTGCAACTTTGTAGGGAATCTGCATTATGCAGACGAAAAGCACTCCTTAGAAACACAACAAAGCCTATCTTAATAGCATGGAACCAATTATCAGCCTTTCGCATATACGCAAGACTTATCAGATGGGAAGCACGGAGATCAACGCTTTGCGGGACGTCTCTCTCGATATTTATCCCAATCAGTATGTGGCGATCATGGGTCCTTCAGGATCAGGAAAATCTACCCTGATGAACGTCCTAGGCTGTTTGGATACGCCGAGTGCGGGAGACTATTTCCTCAATGGCACCAATGTGAGCGGGATGACAGATGCAGATTTGGCCCACGTCCGCAACAAAGAAATTGGGTTCGTCTTCCAGACTTTTAACCTACTCAATCGTTCTACCGCCCTTGACAATGTGGCTTTACCGCTGGTTTATGCGGGGCTTGGCAAAGGCCAACGTCATAAGAAAGCCGCAGAAGTATTGACCAATGTGGGCTTAGGAGATCGTATTGATCACAAACCCAATGAGCTTTCCGGAGGTCAACGCCAAAGGGTAGCCGTCGCCCGTGCCTTAGTCAACGATCCTTCTATCATCTTGGCGGATGAGCCGACAGGTAATCTTGATACCAAGACCTCCTATGAAATCATGGCTCTATTTGGCGAACTGCACGCCAAAGGCAATACCATCATCCTCGTAACGCACGAAGAAGATATCGCCCAATACGCGCAGCAAGTGATCCGTCTCCGCGATGGGGACATCGAAAAGATCGAAGAAAATCACAACCGTCGTATGGCCTAGGCGTACCTCAAAGGTGCAGCCAGAACAACGCTATCTAAAAGGAAAATCTGTCTTTATTCTTTCCCTTCTTTTGATGGGGTTGATATCCTTATGCGTTTATTTGTCAGATATCGAAGGACTCCTCACAAATTCTAGCAGGGCCTACCTCACCATTAGTTTGAGCGGAATCTGTTTATTTATCTTCCTCTCTTGGGCTTTGTATGGGGGCTATGGCTTAGTCGATAATTTTCCCAAGCTCAAGAAAAACGGGCCAGATAGGTTTTTGGCGCCAATGGAAGTTTTTGTAAGATCCAACACCAGCGGTGGTGAAGACGGCACATTGGGGACGGTCCTCAGCATAATTTTTTTTCTTGCTTTTGGAGGGCTTTTTCTTGCGATCGGGCTTATGATTTTTCTCCTTCTTTGCTATCTAGCCTTCGTAATCTTATCGCTTATCTATTGGCCATTTTATCAGGCACTAAGCATAAGGTTGAAACAGTCTCAGGAGAGCAGGGGCAATTGGGATAAGTCGATGATGTATGCCCTTGGCAGCACCCTTTTGTACTTGGGAGGGGGAATTTGTCTCCTTTGGTTGACTGAGTCGCTGCTGCTAAAACTTTAAAGGCTAAAGCTTCGGGGGAAATACAGCCAAGGATTCAAAATAATCTATCTGTTTGCCCTCCTTCTGGAAGTTGGTTATTTTCTGTTTATCCCAACTTCTGATCATCATGAATTTCCCCAAAGTCTGCCTTTGTGTCTTTTTGGCTCTACTCAATCTGCAAGCATGGAGCCAAGTCAAAATCATTTTTGATACCGATTTTGGTGGCGATGCCGATGATCTTGGGGCCTTGGCCATGCTCAACCACTTCCACAATAAAGGAGAGGCAGAGCTGCTGGCGGTCATGTGCTGGAACATCGAAAAATACTCAGTCAGTGCCGTCGATGCGGTGAATACCTATTATGGCAATCCTGATATTCCCATCGGCTCGCGCTCCGGCGAGGCCCATTTGACAGATTGGAACCACAGCAAAGTGATCGCCGATAATCTGGCCCATGATGCCAGCATCGAAAATGTACCCGAAGCCACTTCCCTCTATCGCAAGCTGTTGAGCGAAGCAGCCGATCAATCGGTGGTAATAGTCGCAGTAGGACCGCTGATGAACATCAAAAAACTGATCGAATCATCTCCAGATGATTATTCTCCTCTCGATGGCAATGCACTGATCAATGCCAAGGTCAAGGAATTTATCATCATGGGAGGAAACTTCCCAACCAGTAAAAATGAATGGAACTTTGATGGTGATATGCCGGGGGTTACTCAATATGTGTTAACCCATTTGACTCGGCCGATTACTTTTTCAGGGGCGGAGCTGGGCTCTGCGATTAAGACCGGAGAAGTTTTCAATGATTTGCCTCCCAAGTCCCCGCTCTACCTTGGTTTTTTCCATTTTGGCAAACACGCCCCTTGGATGAAAGACAAATTCCAAGGCAAAATCTTTGACAACGCTACCTTCGACCAGACAGCTGTTTTATATGCGGTACGAAATGGAGTGGGGAAGTACTGGCACCGAGTAGAGGATGGCGTCTGCGTAGCGGATGAAAGTGGCGGTAATCGTTGGGAGCAAAAAGAAGGTTCCAATCATGCCTATTTGGTCTTGGACATGCCCGTGCCTGAGATGGAGCGCCTGATGGAGGCATTTATGTTGGGTGAATTTTAAAGAATGATTATGAAAAAGCACACAATAATATTGGTCTTTTTAGGCATTTCGCTAGGACTTTTCGCCCAAGAAAAAGTCATTCTCGATACCGATCCCTCCTTTGATCCGGACGATGTAGGCTGTATCGCAATGTTGCACAGTATGGCGAGTGAGGGTGAATGCGAAATCCTCGCGATGGTCAATTCGACTAACCAAAAGGAATCCCTCTGCATGAGTTCCATCAACTACTTTTACAACCGTCAGGCGATTCCGGTGGGGGATTACAAAGGCTACGAAAATAAGATCCACGCCACCGAGCAAAGCTACGACTACCATATCGCCAAGGACTATCCCCGCACTGTCAAAAAATGGGAGGATACCTTCGACGGAGTCGCCCTCTACCGGGAGATCCTTGAAAGCGCTGCCGACT
>CAZHOC010000061.1:0-12039 GCA_964534295.1 uncultured Bacteroidia bacterium
TCACTGCCCAACCGCCCGCAATGCTCAATCAGGTCCTTAAAATCTAAACGCTGGACGTGCCGGGCTTGAGCTCTGGCGTTCTCCGGAGGAGTAATACCCGCCGCAAAGTAAGGCGGATTGCAAAGAAATAGATCGTAGCTATTGCTAGGATGAAAATCCTGTAAAGCCTGTGGGTAGAGAGATAAGCGTTCCGCGAAGCGGCTAGCCTCAAAATTTGCCTTTGCCTGCTCCGCAGCCGCTGGATCGATCTCAATGGCGTCAATCTCGACATGAGCGTTACGCTGGGCGTACATCAAAGCCAAAAGACCCGTGCCCGTACCTATATCCAATACCCGCCCGCCATCGATCGGAGGTGCCCAAGCGCCTAGCAAAATGCCATCGGTGCTGACTTTCATCGCGCACTGGTCCTGCTCTATGCGAAACTGCTGAAAACGAAATGTCGAAGCACCCATGGCGGAAATTACGGATATTTTATATTGTAAGCCTTATGCTTTACCGCTGCGCGGAACGCCGTGACATCCCCCAAATCATGCAAGTGCGCTTAGCCGTGCGTGAAAACCAATTGAGTAATCCCGAATTGGTAACCGCCTCGGATTGCCTTGACTATATCGAAAATCGCGGCCGAGGCTGGGTGTGTGAGATTGAAAGTAAGGTGCTTGGTTTTGCTATCGTCGACTTAGTCGAACGCTCTGTCTGGGCCTTGTTTTTGCACCCAGATTTTGAAGGCCGGGGCATCGGGCGCAAACTTCATGATATCATGCTAGACTGGTATTTTGATCAGACCGATGAGACGATTTGCTTAGGAACGGACCCGGGTACACGAGCGGAAGGATTTTACCGAGCGGCGGGCTGGGAGGCCAAAGGATTGCGGGCCAATGGGGAGCTACATTTCGAAATGACAAAGGCAAATTACCAAGCACGTTAAGTATCCCCTCAAAATTACCCTAACAGTCTGCCCCAGACTTGCGTAAATTGTAGCTATGTCAAGAATCCTCTTATTCCTTTGCGTAGGTTTGACTCTGATCAGTTGTCGTAGACGCAATATCCTCGATCCAAGGACCGACCGCGATGGCCTCAAAATGTACCAAGTTCGTTCCGATAAAACGGACGAAAGTATCGTGCAGTTTTTGGAGCCACATCAAGCGTGGATCGCCCCAGATGCTGTCAAACGCAACCAATTATTGGTGTTTTTTGGGGGGACAAGCTCTTCACCAAGACTATACCAAGCTTTTCCGCAATTTGCCGCTTTGGAAGGCTATCACGTCGTCAATGTAGCTTACAACAATTCTCCTTCCGTACAAGTTTGTTCGGGAGATCCTGCGACCGAATGCTTCGAGCGCTTGCGCGAAGAGACTTGGCAAGGCCGCAATACCAGCACGCGCATCTTTATCAACGAAGTGCATAGTGCCGAAAATCGTCTGCGTCGTTTGATTCAGTATATGCACGAGATTTCGCCGGACGAAGGCTGGGATCAGTATTTTCAAGGGGAAGAAATTCAATACAATCGTTTGGTGATGGCTGGGCACTCGCAAGGAGCAGGTTTGGCCGCTTATGTAGGGCGTCAAGAGGAAGTGGCGAGAGTGATTATGTTTTCTGGGCCTAATGATTATTCGGAACTATATGAAGAAGCGGCCGCTTGGGCTGAAGGCGATTATGAGACCCCGATAGAGCGCTATTATGGCTTACTGCATATTGATGATGAGATCATCCCCTTCGCTAGGCAATATGCCTTTTGGGAGCGCCTAGGCTTGATTGCCCTCAGTGATACTGTCTTGATTGATGGCAATACGGCTCCTTATGATGGTTCCCATGCACTTTATACCAATGTGCGCCCTGCGAGAAATATCCTACCACTCGGTAAATACCATAACGCCAGTATCGTTGACCAATACCTCCCCAAAGAAAATGGCGAATACGTCATGGAAGAAGTATGGCGCTATTTGTTGAATTGAGTTTCCAGTTTTTAATAAAATGATCCCGCAAAATCCTTTTCTATATGCGAATTGGAATTTGCGGGATTTTTGCTGTGTAATACTGCTCTTTCTAGCTCTTTTAGGCGGCTAGGTTTTTATTGTTTTTACGGCTGCGCCGAACGATTATCCCCATCAGCGGGACGAGTAAAAGCAGGGCCCACCAAGCCTGAGGCTTTTTATCTGGTATCTCTACCGGAGCCGGATCGCCCATCACAATGAAGGAAGCCCAGTAAACCGGATCGCCTAAGCCTCCCTCGAGGATATCGATTTTGGCTTTTTGCAGGGCAACATCTTTACTGTCCCCTTCCTTGAGGTATTGGTAAAAGCGAGGCATCATTTTGCGGGTGCTACGATCATCCACAGACCAAAGAGAAGCTACCACGCTATTGGCGCCCGCCAAGGCAAAACTTCTGGCAAGGCTCGCAAGCCCTTCACCATGATGATATTTGCCAATCCCAGTCTGACAGGCCGCTAGCACCACCATTTCGGCGCCTATGCGATGATGGAGCAGTTCGTTCATATAGAGGGCAGTGAGGTCTTGATAAGTCTCGTTACAGATTTCTATTTCGCTGCCTTCCTCCCGCAACACCAAAAAAGTCTTGCTCGGGTCCTTGTCATCGGCCATAGCGTGGGTGGCGATATGGACAAAAGCATATTGCTCCAATTGCGCGAGGAGTTGCTCACGGGTGGCTTGCTTGCCGACTAGGGTGATGATGTCCGAAAGCTCCGCCAGGCTATCTATCTCCGCCAGGTTTTCGATAGGGTCGAGACAAGCACGAGTTGGATTATAGTCAGGTGCTTGGGCCATCGCTAACAGTTCGGGCGAATAAGGGAAATCAGGGGCTACGGCCAAAATATTCGGATTGAAGGCCGTGGTCTCACTTGCTTTCATCTCAGACCAAAGCGTTGCTGAGAAAGCATAGCTCACGGGAAACTGCCTGAGCAAATAAGGCTTTTCAAAACTCTTTTCCCCTGCCTTGGGCATATGCATCAAGAGAGCTTCAAATGGCAACAAGGCCATGGCTTGGTCCGGAACAATGATTAACTGTTTAATTCCTGCCAGCGGCTTGGCTAAAGGTTCCAATAGCTTTTGATACAGGCCATAAGCCTGTTGATCCAAATCCACAGCTCCGATTTCGAGCCCTTCCCTAAACTTAACGATCTGCTCATTGAGGTCACCATTTATGTCCAAAGCCTGCCAAATGACCTGCTTAGCACTAATCAGCCATACGAAGGATTGTACTTCGCCAATGCTATAAGTGAGCATGGCTTTTTGAGGAGGCATTTGGGCTTGTATCTCTTGCAGAGAACGTGTCCGCAAATCGTTTTTAGCGGCTTGGTAATCAGGGTATTGCTGCTCCCAATCCTTTTCCAATCTGATGATGGCCTGCTTGAGAGCAAAGCGCTGGTTTTCTAGATCTTTGGGTTTAGTTCCCGCTTGCGGAACGATTAACTCTCTTTCTACATTGGCCAGTTCTGTTTGCAGGCTATCCCAAACTGAGCGTTCCCCGGAGGGTATAGCCTGAAAATCTCGTAAATCTAGCTCTCGCATCAATTCGAGCATCATAGAAGCTTTGGTACGCTCGGATAGCTCAAAGCCAGTGGATAGGTATTTAGGATCTTCAGTCTTTTGCCAAAGCGCCCAAGCCTGTTCCATTGCGGGCTCTGCCAATCCTCTTGTCTCATTGACCAACTGATATTTGGAGGTATGCTCCTGATAGTTGGCGCGAAGGCTCGCTTGGCACTGTAAGGCCCATTGCCAGTGTTGGAGGGCGAGTTTATGGTATTTGGCGGCATCAGCAGATTGCTCGGCCAGCATCCGAAAAACCCTCGCTTTGCCATCGAGGGCATCCATGATGACGTTTTCGGATGGAAAGGTATCAGGCGCAGCAAAACTCAATAGATCAATTTGATCAATATTGGGCAGCACTTGAGCAAGGGCTGACTGATAGCTTTTGAGGGCCTTCTCGGCTTGATTGAGTTTTTCAAAATGTCGGCCTTGGCTGAGATAGATTTTGCCGAGCTCGCGAGTGCTGTCGAGTACTTGATGACCCATCTGCACTGCTTTTTTAAAAGCAGTTTGTGCCTTCACATTTTGTCCCATGGCACTATAAACTTCGGCGATGTTGCCTTGGATTTGGGTAGCATTGGCGGGTTGCTCCGTAAATTCTTTTAAGACCTCTCGATAATATCGAAGTGCCTCTGGATACTGTCTATTTTCCAGTGAGAACTCTGCAAATCCGTTCAGGATATAAGGAAGATAAAGCGGGCTACCAATGGCTGCACTATCAAGGGCTTGCTGATAATGACGCTGAGCCTTTTCAGAGTCGCCCTTGAATCCATAGGTCTGGGCCAGATTGATCAAGGCTCGGATACGGGCATTGGTGCTGCTTGCCAGACTATAGCAGGTATTAAAGCTACTAAGGGCTTGATCGTAATCGCCCCAAACCCGAAAGATCATGCCTTTGGTATCGAGGATATTACGCCGATACTTTTGGTGGGATTGGGGTAATCTAGGGTAAGTCGCCTCTGCATTTTCGAGCGATAGCATAGCAGATTCGAACTCCTGCATTCTGTAGTAGGAATCTCCGATGTATCGATAAGCTACATAAGCGGTCGTATCTGGGATATCGCAGGCCAAAGCCTGCTTGAAAGCCCAAATCGCAGAGTCATTTTGACGGGCGTGCCAGTAGTCTAGGCCCCGTTCGGTCCAGTTTTGTGCCTGCTTGGAGTCGCCTTCGGATTGTGATTCGCTGACTTGACTCACCAACTGAGCGTTCCCCGACTGAGGGAAAAAACACCACAGAAGCCCAAGCAATAGCAAATAGGGTTTCATGTAGGCTGAGTTTAGATGTTGGGTGATCTACGGGCAGCGATTGCAATGAGGGCGGCTGAGATTAAAAGTAGCAGGATGATCCACCAGAAATAAGTGGGATAAGGAGGAGGAGGAGGTGGTGGTGGTGATGTTTCACAGGTTGGCTTCCCCTCTGCCTGATTACATATGGTAATACTCTTGGGATAAGAGCATTCCAAAGCACCGGATTCATTTCTTACACATTCCCGGTATATAATCTGGGCTTGAGAGAAGTTGTCATCATTGAAAATAAAGCCACCTTCGGGAATCCTTTGAAGGGAAGCAGGTGCGGAAGTTATCCAAATGATTGTCGTATCCGAATCTCCCAAATAAAAAGTGTCTTTAGGCGCGATATTCCTTTGGCAGCACGTCCGGCAGGCTACCACTTCTTCCACGATATTTCTTTCAGTACCATTCGCGAAGTAGAAGAAAATCTCAGCAGTATTGGGAATGCAGGTTTCAGGGGCAATTTGGGAAGTCGTATTTACTTTGAATGATAGATAAGCCCATTCGTTGTCCTTCGGCACTTTCCCTTTGGTCGGAACCAAACCACCTGGAGGGAGTAAAGGACCAATATTCCATTTGAACGTTGGATCATCAGTTGGTTCGAGAGGGATTTCATTAGGCGTTTGTGGGGTAGTACTGTTTCCTGTCCAAAACTTGATATCACTGATACTGGTAAAATCCAATTGACTATCAAGCTCATCTTTGATCATAATGCTATCCACAGGATCAAGGCCTTCATTGTAAAAGCGAATCAAATAACTCAGTGTAGTTGGTCCAGGACTTGTGAAAAACCTTGGTTCAACGAACTTTGCGTTTGGATCATGGCCTGATTTTGCCCTATCGACTAGCTCTACGAAACTATCATTATTAGAAACAGTCCCATCGCAAGACTCAAAATCAGCATATCTTCGATCAAATCTAAATTGGTATTCCTGATTAACTGGAAATCCCGATTCAACTTCAAAGCTCAAATAGAGCATTTTATCTGTGATGTCTTCCGTCTCCGAATAACTAAAATCGAAGCTAATTCGGTCTAGCCCAGGTATATCTACATCTTCACTAGCCCATTTTAGGTTGAAAATATTGGATGGATAATTAATATTTAGATTTCCTGCATCTACTTGGCAAATATCAAATCCATAATGGATCGCAAGGGTGAAATGATCTCCTGGGACAGCATTTCGTATACGCTGTACCCAGCGACCTTCTCCTTCATCTATTTCGAGTGGGAAAAAGTCTCGACCGGGTAGGTGCCCAGCATCAATTTCAGTTTCACAGGCACTACATGAAGCCGTACCACTTCCAAGAAATTCTCTATTGTAAGAGGCTTCAACCACTTCGGTCTGTGAGAATACCCGTTCAGTACCAGGATCAGATGGAAGGTATACTTTGGTCACTTCCGCCCTTAGAATGAATTCTGCAGGGCTATTCATCTCTACTTCATATATGTGTTGACAGCTTACTGAATTTTGATCGCCTGGTACGATTAATTCGACGTGAGAGCCATCACCAAAATAAAAGAATATCGCATATCGACTTTCTGTACCAACAGGATAAAAATCAGGATTTGCTTGTAGGTCAGGCAATCCTGAGATGGTAAAATCTACAAGGTAATAGCCGTCGTCTGGTCCACATGGAACCGGGTTTGTTCCCGTAATCGTAATCGCCCCTTGCAGAGGCACGCTCAAAAATAGCAGGAACAACAAAGAGAGGTAAGCGGACATTGTCCGTAAATACAGGGTAACAGAATGGCAATCCATAGCGTTTTTTTTGGTTGACGTCTGAGCAGGGAAAATTTCAGCCGGATTGTTAAAAAATTAACGGGAGCGTAAGCAGGATATTTCAATATAGGGTTTTTTCCGAGTACTCAAAGCGTCTTGGCTGCTTAAGGATCAGGATGTTAATATTCTTTCACTTTTTTCTGAAACTTTTAGAATAAACTAGGGTTAAGCTGTATGTAAGGGACAAGATTTTCGTAAATTCGCCCTTGAATACAGAAATTTCTATATGAATACACAGGATCTTCTGCAAAAAGCACTCAACTTTGAGTTTCTCAGCCTCGAAGAAGGCGTGTACCTCTTTCATGAAGCCGGCACAGCCGAACTCATGTACACCGCCAACGAGATGCGTAAAATCCATAAAAAAGAGACCGAAGGCATCGTTACTTGGCAGATTGACCGTAACGTCAACACCACTAACGTTTGCGTCGCTAACTGTAAGTTTTGCAACTTCTTTGTGCCACCGCACGAAAAGTTTGCTGACCAAGCCTACATCACTGACGATGCAACCTACAAAGTGAAAGCTGAAGAAACTTTTGCTTTAGGAGGCGACCAATTCTTGCTCCAAGGTGGACACCACCCAGAACTCGGAATTGATTTCTACGAAGAGACGTTTAGCAAGCTCAAAAGCTGGTTCCCTCACCTACGCCTACATGCTTTAGGGCCACCGGAGATTGTGCATATCTCTGAGATTTCTAATCTCACTTATGAGCAAACGCTCAAAAGATTGATGGCCGCTGGTATGGATAGTATGCCGGGAGCGGGTGCCGAAATTTTGGCGACACGCGTGCGCAAGATTATTTCTACTGGAAAATGTGATGGCGAGCAATGGCTAGAAGTGATGCGTGTAGCTCACCGCCTCAATCTTGCTACCAGTGCGACCATGATGTTTGGCCATATTGAGACTATCGAAGAACGTTTTGATCACCTCGTACGCATTCGTGCCGTGCAAGCGGAGCGCCCAGAGGGTTCTCCTGGTTTCAAAGCCTTCATTCCTTGGCCTTATCAAGATGATGGTACGCTCCTCAACAAGGTGCGCGGTGTGCGTAATACTGTCAGCGCTGATGAATATATGCGTATGATTGCCTTGAGTCGCATCATGCTACCCAATATCGAAAACATCCAGGCGAGCTGGTTGACGGTCGGCCCAGAGGTCGCAAAAGTCTGCCTTCACGGTGGTGCGAATGACCTCGGCTCTATCATGATCGAGGAAAATGTAGTTTCTGCGGCGGGTGCTCCTTATCGCTTGAGTGCGGAGGAAATCCAAAAAGTAATCGCAGAGGCGGGCTTCACTCCTCGTCTACGTAACCAAGTTTATGAGTTCCGGGAGATTCCTGAAGCCTTAGAAGGAAAAATCTTGGCAGTTTAGGATTGCCATTAATGATAAAAAAGTTGCGCCGCTCTTGATAGTGGCGTAACTTTTTTTGTGGATTTAGGGAGAGGGGCTCCTTCGCAGAACGCTCAACTCTAAAGGCCTTTCGACTTCGCTCAAGGTGACAAGATTTATTGTCATGTTGAGCAGTCGAAGCATCTTTGATGGTTTCTACTTCTGCTTAGCAGAACGCTCAACCTTAGAGGCATTTCGGCAAGCTCAATGTGACAAAGATTTATTGTCATGCTGAGCGCCGCCGAAGCAGCTTTGATAGTTTCTACTTCTGCCTCGCAGAACGCTCAACCTTAGAGGCATTTCGGCAAGCTCAATGTGACAAAGATTTATTGTCATGCTGAGGGCTGTCGAAGCATCTTTGATAGTTTCTACTTCTGCTTCGCAGAACGGTCGAGACAAGCGTTCCGCGCTCCCGCATCCCGACCATCGGGATCGGGAGGTAAAAACCAAAAGAGACCTCCTATCGCGACCAAACCTCACTGATCGGCTTGCCTTTGCTACTTTTGCCGCTGTGGTGCCAATCATCGCCAGTAACCTTGCCTTCAAAAGAAAGGCTCATCCCTACGCGGGAGCTGTCTCGAGAAAAGAATTCGATATGCTCGGTATAAACGCCATCTTCAAAGGTGTATGTCCCACCGCCGGTGCCGTAGAAGGCAGATTTACCCGGATCGATTGCAATCCACTGGAAGCGAGTACCAGAAAGGAGTTTGACGGTTTTGCGGGTGCCACGGCGCATGATTTCTTGCATTTCGCCTTCGCGCATGCGCTGAGTAATCTGCCAAGCTCCCGCTAGGTCTGCGCTCCCATCATCGATGCGTTTCCAAGTCTGCGCTTCTTGCTTATCGTCTTTGCCGCAGGTAATGGTAACTTCATCCATGGCATCATTCCAAGTACATTCGCAAAGATCTTCTTGGCCGACTTTGTCACTGTCCCAGGTATCAAACTCACGCATTTCGGAAAAAGCGTTGCCGGTGGAGGAATATTTGCCACCCCGAGTACCGACAAATTGTTTCTTCTCGATATCGAAAGTGGTATAGGAATTATAATCATCAGAAAATACCCAAGTGGTTTGCTCAGTGCTAGAACCATCACTGACCAATATCCATGCACCTTTCAAGGACGGAGCGTTCGGCGCAGGCGTAAAGGCCCAAAGACCGATCGCGAGACAAATACTGAGCGCCAAAAACGCGAATTTTTGTAGGGTAGTCATAGTTTTGTTCTATATTGAATGATTAAATTTGAGAGCTAGCAAAGCTAATTTGCAAAAAAATCAGCATGAACGTAGCACCTTCTTTTGATCTCAGTCTGCTTGGGGCAAAACCTAGCAAGGTAGCAGCAGACTATTGGGACAAGGTTTTAGTACAGTACGAGAATAAGCAATATAAAGAGGCGATCATTGGCATCTTACGCTATGTCGATGAGGGTTTGATTGAAAAGACTGGCAATGAGGATCTCAGTCGTTTTGTGATCCCGCATGGTTCGGCCGTGATTCATCTACATATCGATGAGGAATCTTTGTCCGTTGAAGCGCCTTTTTTGAGTACAAAAAATGCTAGTCAAATTCCACTATTGCGTCAGGTGGCTCAGATCAATTTTTCGCCCTTAAACCTCGCCAAGATCATCTTGAAGGACGAGCAGTTGGTGTTTCAATATAGCTGTCCTTTGGTCCTATGTGAGCCTTACAAAATGTATGAACTCTTCCGCGAGATTTGTTTCTATGCGGACCATTATGATGATGAGTTTATCCAAAAGTTTGGGGCAAGCTGGTTGCAAAAACCGGTGATACATGCGTTCAGCCCGGCTGAGAAAAAACAGGCTTGGGAAAATATGCAAGCCTACGTAGCCGAAAGCTTTGCCTATATCGAATACTTTGAAAACAAGCGCAGCTTTAGCCACGCTTGGGATATTTTGGTGCTTACTCTCTGGAAAATCGAATACTACTGTGATCCACAGGGGATTTTTCGTAATGAGCTACAAAAAAACATCGAAGCCCAACAAGAGAATGCGCCTATCATTGAGAAGGTAAATCGAGGCAAGGAGTATCTCCGCAAGATCCAGCAATATGATCGCGAAGCCTTTGAGGCGGACCTCTACCGCACGGAGCGGTTTATCCCTATTAAGTTTCGCTCGACCGCAGAAAATATCCGCACTAACTTCGAAGATGCCTACCAAAGAGCCAAAGCCGAACGTGATGCTAGCGATCACCTAGGGGCGACGATTAGCTTGAGCAGTATCTTTTTGAAGTTGTTTTACTACAATCATGTTGAGGAAGCGATCGCACGCCCAATCGAGGAGGCTCTCGCACAGGCTGGCGGTCAGCCCTGGGTAAAATCTTCCGAAATCCTTTGGCAAGCCATGAGTCGCTTTATGCAGCCGAGTAGTCAGAACGACAGTAGTCAAAAACGGAAAAGCTTTTGGAACTTCTTTGGCTTTAACCGCTAAGGCAATTTATTCTACATTTACTTTCAGAGCTTGAATCCCTTCCAATTCTTCCTCTCGCATGTGTTGTGAGAGTTTAAATTGGTAAGTACCGACCTCTGCTAGCTCAATTTGGGGCTGGGGTTGTAGCTGCCAATCTACGCTGCTACCTACATCTTGCTTACCGATCCAAATACCTCCCACATCCATCAAGGTATCCCCAAAGATGATTTCCGAAGCCTGACCTTTTGGATCGGTCATCTCTAGTTTAAACCAGATATTTTGATACGGGTATTCAGCAGAAAACGCGATATCCAGAGCGAGAGACTTTTGACCAGAAACTGGGTTATCGTACTTAAAGTCAACTGATTGATTGACGTTCCACTTTGCGGCTTCGCCGAACGATTGTTCCTTTAGCCAATTGCCAGAATCACAGGCTAATAATAGGCAAAATAAGCCTAGCCAAAATGGATGAAATCGAGCACTCATCTAGTTAATCTTTTTTATCAGCTGCTGGCTTGTCTCCGCTTGGCTTGTTCGGTCTGCCTTTGCCGCCGCGATTTTTGCCACCACGGTTTTGGGGGTTACGATTACGATTTTGGTTGCGACCTTGGTTTTTGTTACGTCGGTTGCTATTGCCTTGCGGATTTTTGTTTTCTGTTTCTTTGTTTTTGCCTCCTTGTCCTTCCGCTTGTTTATTACGGTTGTTACGGTTGCGGTTTTGATTACGGCCTTGGTTGCGATTACGAGGGTTCTTGTTCCCCTCTTTGTTTCTGTTGTCTTTGTTATCGCTTTGGTTTTGCCCCTGAGATTTGTTCTCTGGATTATTATTACGGTTCCGGCCCTGTTTGTTACGGTTGCGGCCCTGATTACGGCCACGATTATTGCCACCACGTCCCTTGCCTCGGCCTTTGCCCTTACCTCTACCGCGACCTCTTTTTTCGATCTCAGGCAGATTAGTACCCACAACATCGACGAAGTCGATAGATTGCTCAGCCGTAAGTTCAGGCTTCACGATCAAGGCTTCCGCTCTCTGGCCTTTTTCGTTGAGCGACATGATTCGCTTGACTTCTTCAACTCGGATGGGATGCCAGGAGGTTTCTCCCTTATAGGAAAACCACATCATCCCTTTGAAGATGTCTGTCTTTTGGAGGAAGGCGGTACCTTTGGTGGTTTCGAGCGTGCTTACTTCAGGGAAATCCTGGAGTGCATCTAAATAGACTTCTAGCTCAAAGTTAAGGCAGCATTTAAGGCGGCCACAAAGTCCCGAAATCTTCATCGGATTGAGAGAAAGATTTTGGTAACGAGCGGCAGAGGTACTAACGGTCTTAAAGTCTGTCAACCAAGTTGAGCAACACAATTCACGTCCACAAGATCCTATCCCACCCACGAGACCGGCTTCATGACGGAGGCCAATTTGCTTCATTTCAACTCTGATCCGAAACTCTCTGGCGAGCACTTTGATCAACTCCCGAAAGTCGACTCGATGATCAGCTATATAGTAGAAGATTGCCTTGGCATCTTTTCGCAGCATGTAGGGACCGGCAGCACGCTTGAAAGCAAGGAAGCGCTGCGTAGACATTGCCACGCTTATTTCAATGTTGCGCCGCTTCATGTAGGTTG
>CAZHOC010000062.1:0-11975 GCA_964534295.1 uncultured Bacteroidia bacterium
CCCAACGGTTCCTATCACCAAAGCAGGAAGAGTCAAGGAAAACCAAAGACCTTCCTCCACTTTTTCGACTTGGAGAATCGCGACTGAAGACTCATGAACAGAGGCCAAATCCTGGCCTGTGGCCAGAAAAATAGCGGCAATGGCGTTGGCTACATTGATATTGTAGCCGATCATCCCATCGACTTTGCTTAGGGCCACTGAGGGATAAAAGCAATCCAGTATTGCCTGCGAATTAGTCCTGAGCACTCGATTGATAACGGCTTCCTTGAGCACACACTCTGCCACAACATGCGTTCCCCGGCCCTTGGCCATAGAGTAATGAGAAACCTTTTTATCGGAGGAGCCATTACCTTCAATGACATAATCAAGAATGGCAAATCCACTCTCCTCTTGGAAATGCTCGGCTATCCAAAGCATAGCATGCCAGGTACAGGTAGTGGTCATATTTTGGCCAGCCGCATCCCCTGTTTTGTAGACAAACTTCACATGGGCGGCCTTTCCCATTACAATAATATCAAGCTCTCTAAGTTCTGCATGATTGGAGTGAAGTTGGGCTTGGGCCTTAATCTCATCAAAATGGTCCTTTACCCAACCTTCAAATACCAAAGCCTCATTGAGCTCCCCAAAGAGAAATAGCGGGGCTCGTACCATTTTTTGATGACGTACTACCGCTTGAAACCCACCACTTTTGCTAATCGCCTTTGCTCCCCGATTCATGCTGGCAATAAGGGCCCCCTCCAGCGTTCCAGCTGCTGTAAAGACCAACTCGGGTTTACGGTCTTTGGGGTGATAAAGGAGCGGCCCCACTATGCCTATAGGTATCTCAACGGAACCAATAAAGGACTCAATGTTTTTTTGAATATCAGCCGGATCTAAGGCATGTCGTGCGATATCATCGATCTCTAAGCCTGCCTTGCGCAGGTAATTGAGTCGTGATTGGATAGCGGAATAGGTATTGAGTCCCCGGCCGGGGACTATGGGTAGCTCCATCATAGTATTCAAGTCCGGCTCTCAATATATTGGATTCCGGCTTGAATTGCGCGAGAAACTTCCTCTGCACGCTGAAAAACCATAGAATGGGTCCCCCCTTTGATGAGGACATCGGGCGTTTGCAGACGAGCCGCAAAAATCTCATCCTTGCTACCGTGGATATGAAACAGTGGGAGATCCTCAATTTCTGCAGGTTTTTGCCAATGCACTAAGCTTTTGATCGCCCACATGCGGTAAAGCACACTAAAATCTGAAAACAAGTCTTGAAGAAAAGCGATCTCGGCCTTGTCTTTAAGCCCAAAGATTGGTCCCCAATAAGGCATGCTTTTGATGCGCCAATCTCCTCGAGAAAGCTGATAGTAGGGTATTTTCTGCATTAGTTCCATATACCAAGGCAGGCCGCTTTGGTCTCTAATGCTCGAGAGTAAGACCACGCCTTTGACGGGCTTAATGCGAGCAATCTCTTGGCAAATCACTCCTCCAAAAGAAAGGCCCATCATCAAAAAAGGATGATCGGGTAAGGGTTCTGCTAACCTCCGCGCATAGGCTTGGAGGCTCTCGCGTTCCCCGCAGGGATCCATCCACTCCAAAATCTCAATCGGACGATCCAGTCTCAGTTCACGAAAGATCCGACCATCCACCCCCATACCGGGAATAGCATAAATAGGTGCTTGCGAAAAAATAGAAGGATTGGCCATATTGGATTCAACAATCTAAGGGCAAGATTGGTTGCTTTGTCGTACTTTCGCTAGCAAATTAGGGATTCTATGGTAACGTATATCGCTTTTGGAGTCATCGTCCTCGTCATCTTGACGGCTATCATCGTGGGATATCGACGCCATCGGCGCTACAATCGTTGGGAGATGCTGCATAAACGCTTTGCTAAACGCCGCTCCCTTAAAGTAAACTTTATTCATCAAGACAACTTCCAGTTTTACGGTAGCTATCGGGATTATAAGGTAATTGTCAAGCCAGAATTGATTGATGAGGTCTTGTATAGCGCTTTTACCATCGAGATGATTAATCCCAACCGCAAGGCTTTGCGAATCGCCAAAAAGAGCGAATCTGCTCCTACTCTAAATAGCCGCGCAGTCATTGATCATCCCTTCAATATCAAACATGACATCGGTAAATGGCTGATCATGGAGACGAACGACTTGGTTTTTTCTAGCCTCGTGCTTTCGGATGATATTCGGATTAGCCTGCACGAGATATTCTCCAAATATGACGCAGCTTTGCTCTTTATTTATGATGAGGAGCTTTGTTTGTTGGTTCCCAAAACGCTAGATCGAGAAGAAGATATCACCCCATATGAAAAAGCCTTGGAGTTGCTTTGCGATATCAAGGATGAGTTGAATTAGGGTGATTTAGGCGCTAGTCTAAAAAGGATGGCTTCTATTCCAGATTTTGCCATGGTTTCTTCTGCTATGATTTCAAAGCCTAGCCGCTCCGCTATGGCTCTTACATTTGTGATTTTCCGTCCCGGAACGCCTGCCACTAGCGCAAAGAAACGATACATGAGAAATCTTAGGGGTTGCCACCACCAAGCTGTTTTTCCGTTTTGGCAGAAGTCAATATAGAGCCAAAGTCCATTAGGCTTTAAGTGAGATGCGATTTTGGTGATGAGTTGCTCCACCTCCTTTTCTGGAAATAAGTCCAACAAATAATCAGTGGTAATAAGGTCAAAGGTATACTCAGGCTGATACTTTTGCCAAGGGCTTGCCACCCAATTGACTTGAGGAGCATTAGCTGGATAATGGCTTCCCCATGCTTCTCTGGCTATTTTGATAAACCTAGCAGAGGGCTCTACATATTCTATTTGCGCCCCGATTGAGCGTTCAGCGAAGCTGAAAAGCATATCGCCACTGCCCCCTCCGAGGATCAAGATCCTTATTGCTCCAGGTATCTTGTCCAACAAAAGCCGGCGGCTCACTGCTAATTGTTTGCCAAACACCCAATGAGCGAGACGATCATAATAAGGAGCGATGAAATCAAAATTCATAGCAGCAGACTTAGCAGCGGGAACAGAAAGACCGCATCTCCCCACAGACGGTAGCGTTCCGCTAAGCGGAAACACTTCTCATCAAAAAACACCCATAACAATATGCCTAACATCAAGGCATAGACTGCTTGAATGATCGTATAAAAGGAATCGCCCTCATTTTCGATACTCCCCCAAAGTCCAAAGCTTATGATTATGACACTAAGCAGGATGATCAAATAGCGGGTCCTTTTTTCACCTAAAGCCCGAACGAAAGAGGTATGCTGATCCAAAGCATCGGTTTCACGTTCGTAAAAAGAGAAGATCAACAAGTTGAGGAGCGCTAAAAGGAAAAACTGTGCTGCAGCGAGTAGGATTGAGGCACTAATTGGCGCCCCATACAAAACAAGCGGCGCTCCCCAAATTCCAGCCGCGTAGATCAGACCTACGCCAAGCTCTTTATGAATAAACCAAGCGATACGGTCGCCTATCAACCATACCAATGCCAGGTGCCCAAGGACCAAGGCTCCCATAGCAAAACCAAAATAAAGTATCTCCTGATTGATGATAAAGGGCACATAAAGGGTGCAAATGGCAATCCCCAGCCCCCAGATCAATCCTATCGGCATGAAATAACGATAATGAAATAAGTGCCGAGGCGTATGCGCATTTTCTTTAAGGCGGCGGGCATCGATAAGATGATCAGAAGTATAAATTACCCAAACGCTAAGGGGTAAAACCCAATACCAATAGCTAGGCATTTGCACATCCAATAAGCGGGCCACCATCATCCCAGAAAGCAAAGCTCCCAGTATGACATCTATGCTCAATAATTGCAGAAAGCCATATGCAGTTCTCAGTCTTCTTCCCATAAAGGCATGGCGGGAATTTCTAATTCGGCGATTTTTTCGCTTAGGCTTTGGGTTAATCCAGTCGGAATCCAGTTTGGTTCTAGCTCAGCCATCGGTACCAGTACAAAATCTCTCTCAGGATAGTAAGGATGCGGGACTTGCAAGCGTTCAGTGTTTATTTCTTGACGATTAAATTCGAGAATATCTAAATCGATCAAGCGCGGCCCCCATTTGAAATGCCTAATTCGCCCCATTTCCTGTTCGATATTTAGGAGGGCATCTAATAGTGAAATGGCTTCCTCTTTATAGCTGACTTCAGCTACGGCATTCACAAAGACGTTTTGCTCCGTTATGCCCCAGGGTTCGGTGCGATAGAAGGCAGAACATCTGATCAATTCAATCCCATATTGAGGAAAAAGGACTAGCGCTTGGCGCAGGTTTTTTGCGGGATTTCCTTCATTTGATCCCAAACCGATAAAAATCATATGTAAAGATAGGCTTTTCCATTCATCTGGCCTTTAAACTCAACAATTTTGCTGCTTAGAGAGTATATTTGAGTATGAATTTTTTCAAAACATTTTTCGCGAGTTTTCTCGCGGTGATCTTGGGAATCCTAATTGGGATTCCAATCATTTTTATGCTGGTAGCGGGGATATTTGGAGCGATTGCGAGTGCGGGCCAGCAGGAGGTAGAGATTAGGCCTCACACGGTTTTAAAAATAGAACTCAAAGAACAAATTGTAGAAGATGCTAGCCCCAGCGGCCTAGATTTAGATATTGGCAAATTTTTCCCCTTGCCAGTTGATGTCTCCGCCAACCAGATTGGTCTCTACCAGATCGTAAGAAATCTTGAGGCAGCCGCTAAGGACGAAAACATTGATGGTATATACCTCAACCTCAGTCCAGCAATGCAAGCAGGATGGGCTAGTCTAAAAAGCATTCGGGAAGCGCTGGTAGATTTCAAGGAATCAGGGAAATTCATCTATGCATATTCAGAAATTTATACTGAACCCAGCTATTATCTAGCATCTGTAGCAGATTCGATTTACATGCCGAATCAAGGCCGTATGGAGTTCAATGGCTTAGCCAGTAGTCCGATGTTTTATGCGGGTGTATTTGAGAAAGTCGGCATCTCGCCACAGGTATTTAAGGTTGGGACTTTCAAGGCAGCTACCGAGCAATACACTCGCAAGGACATGAGTCCTGCCAACCGAGAGCAGATTGAAGTCATGCTAAATGATATTTGGCAAACCTTTGCAGAGGACGTAGCTCCAGCTCGTGAGTTGAGTCAAGACCAGCTCAATGAGATCGCTAATACCTTTATGATCGGTGGTGGCAAGGCAGCCCAGCGAGTAGGATTGATCGACCAAGCCGATTATGAGGATGCGGTATTATCCGTCCTTGCCGAGCGCTCATCCCGAGAAAAAATAGCAGACTTGAAACTAATTAGCCTCAATAAATATTTACGGGTTCCCAAAAGACGTAAAAGAGGAGAAGGAAAAATCGCTATCATCTTTGCCGAAGGCACCATTCAAACTGGCAAAAGCGGTCAGGGAGTAGCGGGATCTGAAAGCATTGTCAAGGCTCTTCGTAAAGCAAGGGAAGACAAAAATGTAAAAGCAGTAGTCCTACGGGTAAATAGCCCGGGAGGTATGGCCCTAGCCGCCGATATGATGGCGCATGAAGTAGAAGAGTGTGCGAAAGTTAAAACCGTAGTTGCCTCAATGGGAGACTATGCTGCCTCCGGAGGTTACTATATTGCCGCTCCCTGTGATCATATCTTTGCCCAGGAGAATACGATTACCGGCTCTATCGGCATTTTTAGTATTCTATTTGACCCTAGAGAACTTCTCAACAAAAACATAGGCCTAACGTTCGACCAAGTCGAAACCCATCCCCACGCCAACTTCCTTAACCCCGTCTTTCCTATTTCAGAGGTGGAGCGAAAGTTCTTTCAAGCCCAAACAGAAGAAGGATATGGAACATTTATCGAGGTAGTCCGCGCCGGTAGAGACTTTAAAGACTCTGTAGCCGTTGATAAAATCGCCCAAGGGCGTGTTTGGTCGGGAGCCAGTGCCCAACGCATCAATTTGGTAGATGAGCTAGGTTCCTTAAATGATGCTATTGCCTATGCGGCAGAACAGGCGGGTTTGGGAGACCAATATCGCATTGTGCGCTTCTCAGCGCCGCAAGATCCCTTGGAAGAATTGATGAATGGCTTAGGCGCCAGCGCAAAACAAGATTTCGAATTATTAGAAGAAGAAATAAAGCTATACCAAGAATTTAAACGGCATTTCCCGCGCAGCGGAACCTATGCCCTGATGCCTTATTTGACACCGATCAAATAAGCAGAAATAACAGCATAAACTTAAGGCGCGAACTTCTTGTACAAAGAGGTTCGCGATTTTTTTTTCAAAAAAGTAAACACATCACAAGTTTTTCATATTTACAGCATCATAAGGGTATCTGAGTTCACACAATTGTAACACTCACTTAACAGTCGATACTCTTTACTATGAAAAACATTTTTGCCTGTCTCCTGATGATGACAAGTCTTGGGCTTAAGGCACAAGATTTTTACGATCTCAATACGGTTCAAACCATTGAAATCGTCTTTGCGCAAAGTAATTGGGATCAATTACTTGATGCGGCCAAAAGTACTACCGAGGACTATATCATGGCCCAAAGTGTTACAATCAATGGGGTAATTTTTGATAGTGTCGGGGTCAAATACAAAGGCAATAGCACTTACAACGCCAATCAGACCAAGAATCCCTTTCACATAGAGTTGGATACCTATAAAGAGCAAGACTATCAATCCTATAAAGACATCAAGCTCAGCAATGTGGCCAAAGATCCTTCCTTTCTACGGGAAGTGCTTTCCTATCAAATCTTACGGCAGTACATGAATGCCCCTCAATCCAATTTTGCCAATGTATATGTAAATGGCACTTTGATGGGTCTCTATTCCAATTCGGAGTCTATTACAAAGACTTTTGTAGATAAATACTTCTACTCCAAGGATAATGCGTTTTTTAAATGTAATCCTCCAGCGGGAGCTGGGCCCCAAAGCAATGATTTACCCAATCTTGTCTACTTAGGGCAGGACAGCGCCAACTATTATGATGCTTACGAACTCAAATCTGATGAGGGATGGGATGAATTGATCGACCTCTGCGATACCCTAAGCAATCACTTTGATGAGATCGAAAGCATCCTTGATGTAGATCGTGCTTTATGGATGCTGGCTTTTGACAATGTATTTGTGAATCTAGATAGCTACATAGGAGGTTTTGCCCAAAACTATTACCTCTATCGCGATGACAATCAACGCTTTATCCCGATCGTTTGGGATCTTAACGAATCCTTTGGGCAATTTTCGAATACCGGTTCTGGTAATCTGACCAGCACTACTGCTAAACAGCAGATGAGTCATCTATTGCATCAAAATGATAGTGATTTTCCCCTAATTCAAAAACTACTTGGTGATCCCATGTACAAAAGAATGTATCTGGCCCATGTCAAAACTATGTTACTAGAAAATTTTGATGATGGTAGTTACTATGCTACAGGGATTGACCTCCAAAACACCATAAATGCCTCGGTGCAGGCCGACAATAATAAATTTTTCACTTACGCTAACTTTCTCAGCAATCTCACCGCTGATGTCAGCGTTGGCGGCGGTCCCGGCGGTGGGCCTGGAGGTGGCAATAATTCCTATCCCGGAATCACCAATTTGATGGATGGTAGAAGTGCTTACTTATTGGGCTTAAATGATTTTAGCCAAACGGAGCCTTCTATATCAAATATAAGTGCGTCAAATCCCAATCCGATTATAAGTGAAAGCATATACCTAACTGCTGACATTAGCGATGCAAATGCAGTCTATTTAGGCTTTCGCTCTGATCAAGAACGCCCCTTTAGCCGAATCCAAATGGTTGACGATGGCGCCCATGGCGATGGTGCAGCAAACGATGGCGTTTTCGGGGCAGAGATAAGCATAGAAAATACCTATACCCAATATTACATTTATGCCGAAAACGCCAATATTGGCATGTTTTCTCCTCGTCGAGCTGAGCATGAGTTTCACAGCCTGACCGCCACTTATAGCAATGCTACGGTAGGCGATTTGGTGATCAATGAATTTCTCGCCTCCAATGATGCGACTATTGCCGATCAAGACGGCGAATTTGATGACTGGATTGAATTATACAACAATAGCTCTGCAGATATTGATCTAAGTGGTTATGCCTTATCAGATGATCCTACTGAATTACCGAAATGGGAATTCCCAAGTGGTACGCTGATCGAAGCTAACAGTTATTTGATTGTTTGGGCGGATAATGATGATGAGCAAGAGGGTTTGCATGCAGAATTTAAGTTGTCCGCCTCCGGTGAAAGTCTATTTTTAATAGACGATAATGATGACATCATAGATGAAGTTAGCTTCTTAGAGCAAAGCGCCGATATCTCTTATGGTAGGATTCCCAACGGGATAGGTAATTTCAGTTTAATGCCACCAACTTTTGCTTCTGAAAACTCATTAAGCACCGCATTGGATAGCTTTCAGGATGTGAATTTCACCTTATACCCTAATCCAGCCGAAGATATTTTTTACGTCCAGTTTGAAGATGAGGTATCCTCATCCATGGCCATTTATACCCTCTCAGGGCAATTGGTCCATACCCAAGACATTAGCCAGGATGAATACAAACTTAGCGTCGAAATCAATGATTGGCCCGACGGAATATACTATGTGCGCTTCAAATTTGAGGATCAGGTGATCAGTAAAAAGATGGTGATTCTCAATTGATTACTCAGTTACCAGTAGCAAATAATTAGAAGGAAAGGATATATCCTCTTTCTTCTCCTGATGAGTTTTATCACCTAGCATTCTTTTCTGTTGCCAGCTTCGCTGAACGCTTATCCATTTCGATTATGTTCGACATCTCATTTTTGCAATATAATTCGGAGAGCCCGACCCTCATTGCTATTGTATTCACTGTTCTTTGCTCTTTGATGTTAGGAGGCATTTTAGCCTTTACCTACGAAAAAACCAGTAGAGGCGTAGATCGTCCATATCATTTCCTACAGGCCATGGTCCTGATCACCATTGTGGCGGCTACCATCATGCAAGCCATTGGAGACAGTGTGGCTCGCGGATTGGGGATGCTAGGTGCATTGTCCATTATCCGCTTTCGTACTACCCTCAAAAATCCTAGAAACATCGTCTTCATCTTCGCCTCCATCGCATCCGGTATTGCTTGTGGAGTCTTTGGGTATTTGATCGCGATTCTCGGAACGCTGGGTTTTTGCCTAGCGGCATTTTTGCTGAGAGCTTCTTCCTTTAGTCAAGAAAAGTCTCTGATTGGCACCCTCCGTCTAGAAATTCCCAGAGATTATGAATCCCTGTCAAGCTTTGAAGGGCTATTGGATGATTATTGCAAAAAGAAGGTTTTGGAGAGCTACAAAGTCTTCGTCAGCGCGAAGAAATCCCATTTGCTACTGTACGAGTATCGGATAAAACTAAAGGACAACTATCAAGGAGGACAATTAGCCGAAGAGCTCAAAGCCTTCCCCGAACTAAAAGTAATCGATCTAATATTTGAAAATAACCAAGGAGGCATCATCTAGACATGAAAAAACTCAATATCCTCTACCTGACCATTGTCCCGATTGCCTTTATCCTATACCAGATGACGGCAAAATTGGGCCAAGATGCAGCTCTGTTTTATGGCTTTGCCGAGAACAAGGAAACCGAGCTCTCACATTATAAAGCCGTCTTGATCGAAAACATCAAGGTTACCCCAGGAGAATATGTCGAAAAAGGACAATTGCTCATGACAGTTGAGCAAGCAAATCTCGATTACAAGATCGACAATGCTAGCCTTGAAATGGAGAAACTAACTGCTGAAGCTCAAAAAGAGCAACAAGAATTGCTCGCAGAAATAGCGCAGCTTAGGGCTGAGCGTTCTGCGAAGCAGGCCAATATAAATGCCGAAATACAGCGCCTAGAAGCTCAAATCGCGCAACAAAAGATCATACTCTCAGGAATAAAAAGCTTAAGTACGGAAAATCAGTCTCCCACAGATGCGGAACTCAAACTGGAAATGCTCAAAACTGAGTTAAATCAAGTGGCTATTCCGATTGATGCGGAAATTGCCCAACTGGAAAAGTTACTTAAGGCCATTGAGTTGCCTTCTCGGGCACAAAAAACCCAAGTCCGCAGAGAGCTCAATCACTATGAAACGGAGCAAGCAAAACTGAGTATTTATGCACCCACAGATGGTTTGATTGGCAATATTCGATGCAAGGAGGGGGAGTACATTTCGGCCTTCACCAAGTTGATCAATTTTTATGAACCCAATCCCACCTTGGTAAAGGGCTTTGTACATGAAAGCCTTATTCCTCAAATCAATGCCGGAGACAGTCTCATCGTTTCTTCCTCTCTCCACCCACAACTAAAAATCACAGGTATTGTCATCGGCCTTGGTGCCAGGATAGTAGAAATACCAGATCGGCTCCGGAAGATGCCAGAGATCAAAACTTATGGCCGAGAAGTATTAATCCAAATTCCTGCGGATAATCCTTTGCTCCAAAAAGAAAAGGTGCGGATCAATTCTTTTGAGCAAAACCCACAAAGCTCCTTGACTTACATTATGACCTTGTTTCGCCCCAAAAGCCTAAAGCGCAAAAAGCATTGGCTCTAATGCAAAAATCATCTTCTATGACGAATCGAAACCTTATTGCAAAGCCTCGCTTTTATCTGATTAATGGGCGCTTAATGGTTTTTCTTAGTTTTTGCTTGATTTTTTCTGCTCATAGGGTCTTTACTCAAACCATTTACAGCAGTAGTCAACTACTTCAATTGGCTGACACAATTGGATCCTCAGCTCACTTTCAGGCTAATCTCAATTTTCTGACACAGGAAAAGCAAAATCTCGCTTTAGTTAATGAAATCGAACTACGAACTGAAACAGACGAATTAGACCTGAGTAGACAGGAATATCTCATGCGTCTCAGCCTAAGCAACCGCAAAAGTAGGCAAACTCAAAACGCCATCACCCAAACTCAAATTCAATACTACCAACAAAGGGCGGCAGCGATGGAAGCTGAGGAGGTAAAGGAACGATACGAATCCTTATTGACTTGGCATAAGCTTCAAACCAAAGCCCAATATATACGAAGTCGGCTCCTACTCCTAGCTGATCAAAAAACAGTTTACCAAAATCAATTGAGCAATTCGAGCGACTTTGAGATTAGTGATTTGCTCAAGATCGAGAGCGAGATCCAATCATTAGAAAGAGAGTCCATGCAGCTCCAAAAACTACAGGAGGACCTCGCTGACCGATTACTAATTGATAACAAAGCAGAAACACCTATAGAGCTAAATACTGAGGACTGGATCAGCTTTAGCACAATGAGGTTTGTGCTGAACAATATTGAGAAACTGCCAAATCAGCATCCCCTTCTGGCGATCCAGCAAACTGAGGTAGACTTAGAAAGTCTCAATCTAGATTTAGAGGTAGCCGAAGGCAAGCAAATTTTAGATTTTGTGCAGCTAAAATATTCGGGACGAGAATCTCTGACCATTCCTCAAGAGTTTTCCCTAGGACTTGGGGTACGTATTCCGACTAAGGCCACCAATAGACAAAAGGTCAACGAAGCCCAATTGGATCTCTTTGATGAAGAGTTCAAGCAAAGGCAACTAGAAGAGAAAATAGCTCAGCGGCTAAGAGACTACTACCAAAGCTATCAGCAATTGGAAATGGAGTATCAAATGCTAGTTAAACAGATTGAAGAAAGCGATTGGGAGGGTACCCTAGCGACTTATCAACAAGCCGGCATAGTCTCTCCTTTGAGTTTGCTACAGATCAAAGAAACCCTCTTAAAACAAGAGAGATCTTTATTCAAATTGGAGGCTGAGGCCAGAGAGATTTTTATCAAAATATTGGCTGCAAAAGGTCTGCTCAATCAGGCTCCAAGAACCAATTATTTATCAGACAAAATGGAGGTTTATTAGGAGGCAGCTATTGCCTAGGGTACGAACCTAAAAAAGCCTGATACAGCATTGTATCAGGCTTTTTTTGTTTGAGCAAGAGACGAGATTCGAACTCGCGACCCCAACATTGGCAAGGTTGTGCTCTACCAACT
>CAZHOC010000063.1:0-11924 GCA_964534295.1 uncultured Bacteroidia bacterium
GAGCGCTCCATATGTATCTTGCTCGCTGTTTCCTGCATTGCCGTAATACTGGCCTATATGGCATTGTTTATAGGCATGGCGATAGCTTTGTTGAATCTCAATCTCATGGGCGAGGAATTATTAAGCTTTCAACTTTCAACTTATGCCTTTCCTCTACTTTATATCGCCATACCAAATTTACTGATCGTCAGCCTCTTAACATTTTGTACAGCAGTATCTAGTCGCAACCGGATTATTACCTATTTGGGAGGCCTGAGCTTGTACATCTTTTACATGATCGGTGCGATGCTCTTAAAGGCACCTTGGCTAGCAAGTCCTTCTCCTCCTACTCCCGAAGAAATACAAATCGCAGCGAAAATTGATCCTTTTGCGCTCTCCGCCTTTGTCGAGCAAACTCGTTTCTGGACTGTAGCAGAAAGAAATGAGCTCGCAATTAGTTTCAGCGGTAACCTTCTAAGCAACCGCCTACTTTGGTTAGGGCTTAGCCTGCTTATCACGCTAATTTGCTGCTGGCGCTATCGTTTCAGGCTTTCCTTAGCAAAAGCCTCTAGGCAGGGCAACTTACACAATGAGCCTGTACCGCTAAATACAAGCAAATGGCGTCAACCAAAAGAGATTATCCCCACACATAAACTACAAAGCCTGTGGGCACTTTTAAAATTAGAGACTCGTCTACTATGGCTGTCCTGGCCTTGGCGGATCTTCCTCCTCCTATGGACTTTTGTGATGGGAGTGGAAACCTATAATGCGATTCGCGGCGGTAGTCGCATGGAAGATAGCGAGCCTCTCAGTGGGATATTTGCCAACAACATCGCTACGGCCTTACCTTTTTTTGCCATCCTGGGTATCCTCATCTTTACCAACCAAATGCTTTGGCGGGACCGCAAGCTTGGATTTGCTGTCATAGCAGATAGTAGCCCCATAAGCAACGCTTTTCAATATTTGGCGAAACTCCTCACGAGCATCCAGATACCTATGAGTATGCTCATACTTTCAATACTCCTCTCAATAGGAAAGCAGTTAAGTAAAGCTTGGCTCGATATTGAAATCGTGCCTTATCTAGGTCTATTTTACTACCTGGGATTGGCCCTTGTTTTCAGTACAATTCTAGTGATTGGGGTGCAGGCTTTGGTCCCAAATCGCATTTTAGGCTTGTTTTTGAGCGGTATCGTCTTACTCATCGCTAGTTCAAACTTAGTCCGCATCTTTGGTTTGGATCATCTTATGGTCCAGTATCTACAAGTAATCCAAAGACCCTATTCTGAACTGAATAGCTACGGTGCTTTTGCGCAACGTTATCACTTTCGGATGCTCTACGCCTTGGCAATTAGTCTTTTTCTAGTCGTAGGCAGTTTATTTTGGTGGCCAAGAGGTCTGAAACAAAGCATGAAAACGCGTTTTCTTAAAGGGAAAAGGCGAAAATTAAACAAATGGATATTTGTCAGCAGTGTTGGCCTACTCACAGGTATGTTGCTTATGGGCTTCCTTTCGGAGATTCGACATAGCGTTCCCCGCAGGGAGGCCCAAATAGCTTGGGAACTAAAATATGAACAAGAATACGCTTATCTAAGTGAGCAAATAATGCCCCACATAGAGCAGGTCCAAGCAGAGATAGATTTATACCCCTTTCTCCAATCCTATGAAGTAGCCAGTCGCTATGAACTCTGCAATCCCTATGATAGCGCCATTAGCCAGACCTGGATCGCCTTACACCAAGTCGCCTGCCTAGATGGTCTCTGGGGAAAGGGCATCTCTATCCTGCAAGCTGATCCTAAGATGGGAATGTATCAAATCGAGTTTAACCCCAGTATAGCCCCAAATGAAAATCGAACACTATTCAGTCAATTCCATTCTTCTTGGTCTCCCTTCGGGGAACTCACGCCCTTCAACGCGATCGTGGGTAATGGCAGCTTTATGCGTATCAGTCGATACTTTCCTTTGTTTGGCTATCAGGCAGATTGGGGATTAAATGATGATGAAGAACGCAAACTACTTGCTTTGAGCGCTATTGATAAGCTTCCTGAATTAGAGTCTCCTCCTCCCCTATTTCCCTATCAGAATTTCATGCAATGGGAAGCCATCGTATCTACAGAGCCTGATCAAAAGGTCTTTGCTTCGGGCAAGCTCCTTGACAGTTGGCAGCGAGAGGGGCGAGCTTATTTTCATTATCGGGCAGATCGACCCATGCCCTTTCGTTTTGCCCTTAGTTCAGGCCGCTTCGCGGAACGCTTAGACTCCTTGAATGGCATTCGCTACCGCATCCTCCACGATCCTCGGCATCAGGCTCAATTGGACAATATGATGAGCGCGAGTCAGCAGACGATTGCTTATTGCGAGCGCTCTTTCGGACCTTACCCCTTCGAGGAACTCAGCATCGTGGAAGTATCGGATTTTACCGAAGGTTTTGCCGCTACCGCCTATCCCAACAGTATGTTTATCCGCGAGAGCCAAGGCTGGTATGCAGATCCTAACGATCCAGATGGGCCCCATCGAGTCTTTTTGATGATGGCTCACGAAATCGCTCATCAATGGTGGGGCGGGCAATTGAGACCGGATTATCGGGAAGGAGCGACCTTCTTGACAGAAAGTCTCGCCCAATACACTGCTTACATGCTTTACAAGGAAGCGTTCGGCGAAGCCGAAACTCAAAAAGCGCTAAAGGTCGAAGCAGACTTATACTTTCAAAACCGTGGTTTTAGCGAAGAGCGTTCCCTGCTGAGGGTAAGCCCCGATCAAGCCCATGTAGCCTACCAAAAGGGGGCAGTGGTCTTGTATGCTGTCCAAAGCTTGATTGGCGAGGAGCAGCTCAATAAAGCGCTTGCCAAGCTTCTCCAAAAACATGCTTATCCCCAAAGCCCAGCTAGCAGTAAAGACTTACTCGAAATGATATTGCAGTATAGCCCTACCGAGCAACACAGCTTAATCAGACAATGGATAGAGGATGTTTGTGTAGAGGATGTAGAGCAAAAGCTGATTATCAGAATACCAGATTGATAGCAACACTTAGCACAGCAAAAAAGATGCAGGCTAGGCCGAACTTAAAGCGAAGTTCTGCAAAATTGTCTGGTAAAAAGAAGCCCGCAATGGCGCTGGCCAAGAGAATCAAATTGATCACGTAAAAAGGATAGAAGATCCGATTGGTATACATCTGTCCCATCCGTTTTTCCTTGCGTTCATGAGCTGTATAAATCAGCATAAACTCCGTCTCCCGATGCATGAGCCAAGTTTCCTCAAACTGTAGCAGATCACCCGGTTCGAGATCGACATACCCATAGATGTCCTCGCGAAACTCTCTGGAGGAAGTCTCCACTCGTTGAAATACGCCCGTCCATTGGCCCCCTTTTAATTCAGCCGCTTGCACTTTTTCGACCTCCATGACCTCAGTGGAGAGCAAATCCAAAGCTTGCAGCCCCACAAAAAACCAAATCAAAATAGCAATGGTCCGCACCGTAGGGATGTAGCGATAGAATTGTTTTTGCCGTACCTGAGCCATGGATACATAAGGCTCAGCAGAGCTAGTCCTTTGGTAAGCTCGAGTTTTGGGATCCTGCTGACGCTTCTTTTGCCCGAAAGGTGGCGGTGGTGGAGGCGGTGGCGGAGCAGTAGTGGCCTTAGTTTTCTTCTTTTTGGTCGCCGTGCTTTGTGCCTCTGCATAAGCTTTTTGGGCCGCAATCGCTTCATCTCTTTGCTTTAACCAAGCCTGGTAGCGATCATATTGTAAGTTGTAGAGACGACGCCTTAGGGGATCATTTAAGATTTGATAGGCATCATTGAGAATCTGGAAATGAGTCTTTGCCTCAGGATGCGCACTTGTATCAGGATGGACTTGACGCGCCAAGCTACGATACGAACGTTTAATCGCATCGGCATCGGCATGCCGGCTCACAGCTAAGATTTGATACAAGTCAATAAATTGCAATGCGTTCCCAGTTTTTGCCGTATTAGAGCATGCTGATCATGACCAATGACAGTAATATAATTGAAGTACCGGCATAAGATACAAGCACATCGTATTTTCGGTAATAAAGTGTACCTAAACACAGGAATAATAGCACATAAACCAAGAAAAAACTCATCCCTCCGTAAATGCTATCCCAGGTATCTATTTTGATTGGCTGGCCATAATAATCTGTTTCTACTCGGACCGGCACATTGGCGAAAAAGGTCTTGTCGATGGTAACCCTTTTGCCTTCTAGCAAATAGTTAGCGTAGTTGCGGCCGATGGTAAACTGCGTCTCTGGCGTATTGATTTTGACGATACCGGGAGCGGAGAAAGACCAAGCGATAGCGCTTTGAGAAACCACCTTACCCACCTCCTTGCTCGAAGGCAAATAATAGTCCAACAATAGCACCAAACTAAATAGCAGGGCGACACAGGTAAAGCCAATCATCACCTTGGAGTACCAATTGTAAGCGAGTGCGTCTTCGTAGCGTCTATGCTTGATTTCTTCGCGATATTTATCGCTAAAAATATCCTGCATGACTGCGCCTTCTGGTCGCTTAGGACCTTGCTTTTTCTTACTTGAGTCTGCAGCTGACTTAGTCGGGCCTTGGTAGGTACGCCCCCTATAACGGATCCGTTGATTATAGCGCCCTCTTGGGTAGCGAGCAGCCCGTTTCATCCGTGTAATATCGTAGGAAGATATTTCGGGTTTGATCGAAGGAGCCGTCTTGGTAAGGTAGCGGTGGTGAAATTTCTTGCGTTCGACAGGGTCGCTCAGAATTTTATAAGCTTCCCCAATGGCGATAAAGCGTTCGTGCGCGTCTTGATTATCAGGATTGGAGTCTGGATGAAATTGTAAAGCAAGCTCTCTGTAGGCAAGCTTAATCTCATCAAGGCTTGCCTTCGAACTCACACCCAATACTTCGTAGTAATCTATAAACATCCTGCGCGCTTGCTACACTACTAATATACGCTTTATTTCACCAGCACACCATAACCCCAAGGCTCAAATGTCTGGATTACGCCCGGGACCATTTGTACATTTTGGCCTGTAAAGGCGTTGACATAATCTCCTTCTATTTCGTTGCCCATCATTTGTACCTCTTGGGCAGCAGGTGAGAGATTGAATAAAACAGCAATTTCACTATCGCCTTGCTTGCGGACAAAGACGAGCATAAGCGCATCATTGGTGGTAGGCACAAATTGAAAGCTACCTGCATAAGGGCCTTGCCAAAGGGCGGGTTCTGCTTCTTTTAGCTCATTGAGGACGGTATATACCCTTCTCATGCGACTAGAGCCCCACTGGATAGGGTCTTTTTCAAAGAACGCCAATCTCTTATCTAGACCGCCTTCTTGGCCACTGTAAATCAGCGGCATACCCGGCAACATATAGGTCATCACGGCAAAGCTTTCGGCTGCCGCTCCCATTCGTTCTTGGGTAGTTCCTTGCCATGAGTTTTCATCATGGTTAGAGGTAAAGAGCATGCGATAAGCACCAGTGGGAAAACTATCCAGTTCTGTTTGGATCAGCTTGCGTAGGTCATAGGCGTTTTTTGTGCCTTGGGCCACTTCGTTGAACGCATGGTGTAGATCCCAGGTATAGGACATTTCAAAGGCAGTGTGATACTCCGGCTCGCTCATTTCGCCTAGCATAAAAATCTCCTTACTCTCATTGAGTTTAGCACGAGCGCTTTCCCAAAAGTCTAGGGGCACCATATTGGCTACATCACAGCGGAAGCCATCAATATCTGCTTCATCAATCCAAAATTGCATGGCTTCGATCATAGCGTTCCGCAAAGCGGGCTGCTCATAATTGAGATCGATCACATCAGACCAATCCTCCACCGGGGCTTGAAAATTGCCAGTAGCGTCTAAAGTATACCACTCCTTGTGACTTTGGGTCCAAACGTGATCCCAAGCGGTGTGATTGGCGACCCAATCTAAAATCACCTTGAAACCCATCTCATGCGCTTTGGCTACCAATGACTTTAAGTCAGCCATACTGCCAAACTCCGGATTGACTGCAGTGTAATCTTGAATAGAATAGTAACTCCCGAGGGTGCCCTTGCGATTCTCTTTACCAATCGGCTGCACTGGCATCAACCAAAGAATATCCACCCCAAGGCGTTGCAATTCGGGCAAGCGTTCGGCGAAGGCGTTGAAAGTACCCTCTTCGGTATATTGACGAATATTGACCTCATAAATTACCGCGTCTTTACTCCAAGCTGGATTAGCCAATAATCCTCCTGGTTTTGCGGCCATCTCGACCTCCTCATTAGCCGTATTAACAGTCGTTTCAGTTTGTTTGGGCTCTTCGGTACAGCTCATCAAGATGAGCATCATCATCAAAGCAAAAGATGATATCTTATCCATAGAATTTGATTTTGGGCTTTGAATTTACGCTTTTCTTGGCGATCAAAGGTACCATTTGATGGAAAGACACCGGAAAAGCTTTTGGGTATTGACAATTCTATATATGTTGGGGAAGTAGTTAGTATTTAGTAGCTAGTATTTAGACTTTATTCTAGCGTTTTCTATTTACTTCCTACTTAATACTCAGTACTAACTACTTACTACTACCTACTTTACTACTATTCGGAAATATGAAAAAACCACGTCTTACGTTTTGGCAGATTTGGAACATGAGTTTTGGCTTCATGGGGATCCAAATCGGCTTTGGCCTCCAGAATGCCAATGCTAGCCGCATCCTCCAATCATTTGGGGCTGATGTCGAACACCTTTCCTGGTTTTGGTTGGTGGCTCCGGTTACCGGGATGATTGTACAGCCCATTATCGGCCACTACAGTGATCGCACTTGGAATCGACTGGGAAGGAGAAAACCTTATTTCTTGACTGGGGCCATTTTAGCCTCCCTTGCCTTGGTTTTGCTGCCCAATAGTGGGGCCTTAACCGCTTTCCTCCCAGCCTTGTGGGTGGGCGCGGGTATGTTGATGATTATGGATGCTTCCATTAACGTAGCGATGGAACCTTTTAGGGCTTTGGTAGCTGATATGTTGCCTTCAGAACAGCGGACACTAGGCTTTTCGGTCCAAACCTGTTTGATCGGTTTGGGGGCAGTGATTGGTTCTTGGTTGCCCAATATCCTGGGCGATTGGCTAAACCTTGGCCAAGAGACTGATCAGTATGGCAATTACGGATATTTGTTTCTGGCCTTTTATGTAGGTGCTGCCTTCTTCATTACTACCATTTTATACACCATCATGACGACTCGGGAATATCCACCCGAGGAATACAAGCAATATCACCCAGAAGAATCGCAGGAGGAAGAAAGTGCCGGGCTTGGCCAAATCCTCAAAGACTTTGGTAATATGCCCAAAACCATGCGCCAGCTAGGTTTGGTCCAGTTTCTTTCCTGGTTTGCCCTCTTTTCGATGTGGGTCTTTATGACTCCGGCATTGGCGACGCATTTGTACGGCTTAGCGCCGAACGATACCCTCGACCCTAACTTCCAACAGGCAGGACAGGACGTGGGTTTCCTATTTGGTTGGTATAACCTCTTCGCCACTTTCGTAGCCTTGCTACTCCCGGCTATTGCCTTGAAAGTAGGTCGTAAACGCACCCATGCCATAGGCTTGATCGCGGGTGGCTTAGGTTTGATTTCGATTTACTTTATCAATGATGCCAATTGGATGATTCTCTCCATGCTAGGAATCGGCATCGCTTGGGCGAGTATACTCGCGATGCCTTATGCTATCCTTGCTGGTTCTATCCCTGGCGGAAAAATGGGGATCTATATGGGGATCTTCAACTTCTTTATCACGGGTCCACAGATCGTTAATGGTCTTATCGGAGGTCCTATCGTCAAGTATGCCTATGGCAGCCAGCCGATCTACGCCATCTTGATGGCAGGAGTCTTTTTGATTTTGGCGGCCTTTGCAGTGACGAGAGTTGATGATGTAGACGAAGTACCAACTGCATAATGTTAACCTCCACCTAACATTTGGTATAGACTTACAAATTATATTGGGGACGCAATTAACTACACCTCTATGCGTCCCCTACTTTTTTTAATTACCCTCCTACCCTACTTCTCTCTCTTGGCTCAAAGCCCAGCTCGCATCATCATCGATAGCGATCCAGAGGTCAATCCCTGGAATCATCTTGAAGTCAATAATCAAGCGGAGAACTTTCAATTTATCATTGTTACCGACCGAACCGGAGGTTTGAGACCGGGTGTCTTTCATAAAGCAGTAGGCAAGATCAATCTCTTGCAGCCAGAGTTTGTGATGAGCGTAGGCGACTTGATTACGGGCTATACCAGTGATAGCGCCCAAATTGATCGTGAATGGGACGAATTTCAGGGCCACATCTCAGAATTGGAGATGCCCTTCTTTTATGTTCCAGGCAACCACGATTACATCAACGATGTGATGGAGCACAAATGGAAGGAGCGCTTTGGCAAAGATTACTATCATTTTGTCTATCAAGATGTCTTATTTCTCTGTCTCAATACTGAAGAGGATAAGCGAGGTTCGCGTCGTGGCTATGTCGGCCCCAAACAAGTAGCATACACCCAAAAGGTCTTGGCCGAGAATCCCGACGTCCGTTGGACGATGGTCTTTATGCACCAGCCGCTATGGGATCAGGAAGCAGATAATGGTCAGTGGGAAGAAATCGAAGCCTTGTTGGCAACGCGCAAGCATAGTGTATTTACGGGCCACAGGCATCGCTATGTCAAATATGAACGCAACAATGGCAAATACTTTGTCCTGGCCACGACGGGAGGAGGCAGTTCTCTACGCGGGCCTAGATTTGGGGAATTTGATCATGTAGTTTGGGTTACTATGACGGATGAGGGGCCAATTATCGCCAACCTCCTGCTAGATGGTATCTGGGATGAGGATGTCAATACCAAAGGCTATTATGATTTTGCGCAGCCCTTGATGCAGCCCAACAATCTACAATTCCAGCCCTACTTTAGTCAAGAACAAGTGTTCCGCAAAGCGGTCATCGAAATCAAAGTCCAAAATCCTAGCGATGTCCCCATGTTGGCCCAGGTCCACTTCCAATCCAACAGTACCCTCTGGGCAGCCCAAGATGTATGGGAGGATACCATTCCCCCTAACAGCCTTGAGATCATCCAGCTACCGATCAAGACACAGGAGGAGGGTCTGGCCTTGCCGAACGCTAAACCCATCAAAATCAAAGCGGATTATACTTATCTGCCAGACAATCAACCTCAATTGATGGTTTCCCAATCGATCAATTTGCAACCCCAATATCTTTACCCCATCACTAAAGCCCTTAAGAAGATCAAAATTGACGGTGAAAGAGAAGCGGAGATTGAATTGCCATTTAGACTCGACGGCTCAAATATACTCGATGGCGATCCATTTTCGCATCGGGGCGACAAAGATCTCAGTGCTAGCTTTGGCCTCTATTACGATAAATCATTTGTCTACCTTTTGGCTGAAGTACAGGATGATGATCTATTTCTGGACCAAGATGAAACCCCATACAGGCAAGATGCCCTCTTTTTCACCCTTGATCCGCGAGATAAGGCAGTGAGCGCTTTTAACGTAGGAAGAGAGCCCAAAAGCACTTTAACCTTGGGTATTAGCCCCAGTGAGAATGATGCAGAAACAGGCCTTCTATTTCGCCCTCTATCTCTACCAGAAGGCACCAAAACGCATTGTCTCAAAACGCAAAACGGCTATCGAATTGAAGCCGCTATTCCCACAGATTGGCTCGACGAACAGTATGGGAACGATTGGAAAGAGTTAAGAATCAACCTTATGATCAGTGATTATGATCAGGAAGGGCAGTATATTTCACGTATGTACTGGACGCCAGATTGGCGCAGTGCCGACCGTCTACTGGGATCCGGCACCTTCCAACGTAAATAAATAATGATCATACATACCTACTCCTACCCCCGAGCTGCACTAATTGGCAACCCTTCTGACGGTTATTTTGGCAAGACGATCGCATTTTTGTTCCGCAATTTTCAGGCGGAAGTAATCATGTACGAATCTCCTGAGTTGGAGATCATTCCCCAAGAGCGCGATCGCTCGGTTTTTCGTTCTGTACGAGCTTTGTATGAAGATGTAAAGCTGTATGGCTATTATGGGGGTATCCGCCTACTCAAAGCGGCTATCAAGCGATTTTATGAGCATTGCCGCGATCAGGAAATAGATCTACCCAATCGCAATTTTACCATACGCTATCAATCTACTATTCCTAATCGCTTGGGATTAGCGGGCTCCAGTGCCATCATCACCGCCTGTTTCAAAGCGTTGATGGCGTTCTATGAAATAGACATCCCACCCGAAATCCAAGCCAATCTAGTCCTCTCCGTCGAAACCAAAGAACTGGGCTTAGGAGCGGGTTTGCAGGATCGTGTAGCCCAAGCCTATGAGCGTCCAGTCTATATGGACTTCGACCAACAATTGATGAAAAATCAAGGCTATGGAGGCTATGAGACTTTCGATGCTAATTTATTGCCACCCCTCTATATCGCTTATCGTACCGATTTGAGTGAGGGTTCAGAGGTCCTCCACAACAACCTTAAGGCTAGATTTAAGCGCGGAGAGCCCGATGTGCATAAGGCGATGAAGGGCTTCGCCGAACTCACGACTCGCTGCAGGGAGCTCTTGCAAAATGGGCGTAGCCGAGAGATTGGTCCCCTTTTAGATCAGAACTTTGATCTCCGCTCTTCAATCACTCAGATCAGTCAAGCCAATCTCAAGATGGTCCAATTGGCCAGATCAGTGGGAGCAAGTGCCAAGTTTACAGGCTCAGGCGGAGCTATTATCGGCACTTATTGCGATGAGGTGATGTACCAAGACCTCAAGGCATTGCTTAAATCAGAAAATATTGCCATTCTAAGGCCTCAAATTTCTGAATAATCGACACATGAAGACATTTCTACTACCGCTGCTTTCCAGTTTGTTTTTGCTGGGGGGGATGCAGACGCCTTCGCCGAACGCTTATCATAGTAATTGGCCCAAGACTACTCGCTATTGGGTAGGCGCAGATTATTGGGCGAATCGCCTTCAAGATTGGCAGCTCAAGGACGGAAAACTGCAATGCATCGGGGGTCAATACCCAAGACGGACCCTGCATCTTTTATCTCATAGTTTGGATGCGGAGTACGGTAATTTGTCTATGCAGGTCGAAATCCGCCACCTTGGAGATAAATTGGAGGAAGAGGATCATGTGGGATTTCTGATCGGTGCCGGCCAAAAAGGAGACGATTATCGCCGTGGTATCTTATCCCATCAGGTGATGGGCAAAGACGCAGGCATGTTTATAGGCGTCAATGGCAAAGGCAAATTCACCATTTTTCCGGAAGACCAGCCCTATAATTATGTGAGCTTTCATTTGCCCTTGGACAATTTTCAGAGTTTGATCCGTGAAGGGCTCATTTTGCAAGTTGATTGGCTCAGCCATAAGGATTGGAAGCATAAGCCCGTCGATGTCAAAATGCAGCTAAAGGACCCAAGCGGTAAGGTCCTCACAGAATACGAAATGGGCGTCAATCGTCCTGCTCCTGCAGGAAGTATCGCCATCTTAGCCAATGGCGGAGCCAATCAAAATGGCCTTTCCTTTGAGTTTGCCGATTGGAAGGCTGAGGGAGATTTACTGCTAGCGCAGAACGCTAGAGGTCTAGGCCCCGTAGTGGCGGCTCAACATACTTTGCACCGCAATCATCTAAAGATCAACGCGCAAATGGTCCCTATTGGGCCCGATGACCCGCAAAGCGTCGGTCTGGAAGCCCAAATAAACGGGCAGTGGCAAAGGCTAGCCGAGGCAGAGATTATGCGCCCCGGTTTTAATGCTGTGCTAGAAGTAAGCAATTGGACTTATGAGCAGGATATACCCTATCGTATCGCTTATCGTCCTACCGAATACCAAGAGGATCAATATTTTACCGGGACGATTCGACAAGAGCCGGGTATCAATAAACCTTTGGTTGTAGCAGGCTTTACCGGGAATAATCAAACCCATGGCAGCTTTG
>CAZHOC010000064.1:0-8742 GCA_964534295.1 uncultured Bacteroidia bacterium
CGCAAAACCTGATTGGTATATTTAATGTGAGTCAAAATGTGTCTTTGCGAACGGGTAGTAAATCCGCTTGCCTATGACCAAAGAGGACCAACTCAAAACGATCCCGCTCGATTTTAGCCTGCTCTTTCAATCTCTTCCAGACGCGTGTATCATCAAAGATATCACGGGCAATTGGCTTATCTATAATGATAAAGTTAAGTCTCTTTTTACCCTACCGGACTCAAAATCAAACACTAATGATTTTGACATATTCCCTCTTGAGATAGCAAGGCAAATCCAGAATCAAGATTTGGCCTCATTTTCATCTGCCGCCTCAAATCCACAAATCATTTCTTGGTCAAAAGACGAGCAAGAGCCTCAATTGCTGCAGATTAAACGATCCAAGATTGAACATCACGGTAAGGAATATCTTCTTTGCCAGATCCAAGAGCTGGAACTAGCAGAAAATCATCCAGAAATTTATCGTGTACTTGAGCTTATCAAGCAAACCTTAGCCAATCACTCGCAAGAGTCCTTTCTCGAAAGGATCGTAAGAGGGATCGCCAAAACGCTCAATGTGGCTTATGTTATGATCTGCACCTTAGACCGGGAGGAACAGACATTAAACAGCCAGGCTTTTTGGATGAAGGACCGCTTAGGCACCTACTCTTATTCGATTTCAAATACCCCTTGTGAAAAACTGATCAATACCTCTGAGAGTCTCTGTATAGTCGCCAATGCAGCTAAACTATATCCCAAAGACCAAGACTTAACTGATCTTTCGATTGAAGGCTATTTAGGAGTGCCGCTCTTTGATTCTAGTCAACAACTAATCGGGCACTTAGTCATAATGGACACTGAACCCTTGTGCAGAGTCGCAATGGCTCAGACTGTAATGCAGATTTATTCATCTCGCATCGCGGCTGAGTTAGAGCGTAATCAAAAGGAAGAAGAGTTGCGCGAAGCGGAACAAAAAAACCAACTTATTCTCAAGGCAAAGGTCGAAGAGCTAGACGAGAAAAATCAACAGCTCCAACAATACATCGACTCTAACCTTCAACTCGAGAACTTTGCCTATGTGGCTTCTCATGACCTCAAGGAGCCATTAAGAACCATAGGTAATTTTAGTCAGCTGTTGAAAAGACGCTACAGTGATAAATTTGACCAAGACGGAAAAGAGTTTTTGGAGTTTATCATTTCGGGGGTCTCTGATATGAGTCAGCTGATAGAAGGCTTACTTGAATATGCGCGGGTTAATTCCGAGTCGGCAGAAAAGGAGCATCTCAATCCCAATGAGATCATCAATACTGTATTAGACTCCATACAGCAAGTAATACGTGAGAGCAATGCAGTCATTACGGTTGAATCTATGCCTCCGCAGATATATGCAAACCCTGTCCAACTCAAACAGGTATTCCTCAATCTGATCAACAACGCCATAAAATTTCGAAAATCGGATACTGCCCCTCGCATCTTGTTGCGTAGTCAAGAAAATGAAAAGTCCTGGCAGTTTTGTGTAAGTGATAACGGCCAAGGCATTAGAGAAGATTTTCATGACACTATCTTTATGCTTTTTCGTAAACTTCACTCCAGGCACGACCACCAAGGCAGCGGTATTGGTCTAGCGATTTGTAAGGAGATTGTCTCCCAGCATGGTGGCAAAATCTGGGTGGAATCGACTGAGGGAGAAGGCACTACTTTTTGCTTCACCCTAGCAAAGTAGCAGAGACTCTACCATAAGTGAGAGGAAAGCCGTAAATTTGCATCCTATGCAAACGGTCGCATTTCATACCCTTGGCTGTAAACTAAATTTTACAGAGACTTCGGCTATCGGTCGGCAATTTCTGGAAAATGGCTTTAGCAAAACGGACTTCTCTTCCGTGGCTGATGTTTATGTGGTGAATACCTGTTCTGTAACAGAAAACGCCAATAAGAAATGTCGCAACATCATTAGACAGGCCCTCAAATTAAATCCAGAAGGCTATGTCATCGTTGTAGGCTGTTATGCACAGCTTAAACCCAAAGAAATCGCCGAAATCCCTGGAGTAGACCTTGTACTGGGTGCAGGCGATAAGTTTCGGATTATGGAATTGGTAGAGGACTTTACCAAAGAGCCTAATCCCTGTGTCTACAATAGCGAAATTCAAGAGGTAAATGGCTTTGTAGATGCCTATTCCATAGGCGACCGTACACGATCCTTTCTGAAGATTCAGGACGGCTGCGACTACAAATGCTCCTTTTGCACTATCCCTTTAGCAAGAGGTAAAAGCCGTAGTGATAGTCGGGAAAATATCCTTCGCAACGCCGCTACTCTAGCCCAAAAGGGCATTAAAGAAATTGTCTTGACGGGCGTCAATATTGGCGACTACGGCAAGGATCAACCAGGTACATTTTTCGACATCGTCAAGATGCTCGATACCGCAGCTGAACTGGAAGGCATAGAGCGTATCCGCATCAGCTCGATCGAGCCTAACCTTCTCAACAACGACATCATTTCATATGTAGCGCAAGCACAACGCTTCATGCCTCATTTTCATGTACCGCTGCAAAGTGGTAACAATGAGATGTTGGCCAAGATGCGTCGCCGCTACAGAAGGGAACTATATATTGATCGGGTACAAAGCATCAAGTCTCTGATGCCTGATGCTTGTATTGGCGTAGATGTCATCGTAGGTTTCCCCGGAGAGACGGATGCGCATTTTGAAGATACTTATCAGTTCCTCACGGAGCTAGATGTCTCTTATTTGCACGTATTTTCCTACTCTGAGCGTGAAAACACCGTTGCAATCACCATGGATGGAGTGGTGCCACCCAAAGTGCGGCACGCAAGGAGTAAGCGTCTTCGTATGCTATCCAACAAGAAGCGACGGGTATTTTATGAAGGCTACATCGGACAGGAGCGCCCTGTATTGTTTGAAGGGAAAGCAGATCCTTCTGGCATGATGCACGGTTTTACCGATAACTATATCAAGGTAGAAACGCCTTTTGATGCGGATCTGGTAAATGCTATTCAGCCCTGTAAGCTCGTTGCAGTAAACGATAAAGGCCTCATGCAGGTAGAGAGAATCAAGGCTGAAGTTGAGTATTCCGTCCCTAATTAATTATCCATTCGGTTTAGTCGTTTTTTTGCTTACTGCTTCGCAGAACGATCATCCCTTGCCGAATCGATTCCACTCTTATTGGTATGCAGGGATAGGGCTTAGCGTTCCGCGCAGCGGTAAAAAACCACAAGGGGAAAACAAATGAATATGAGGGAAAGAGAAGCTTTTCGCTAGTTTTCGACTAAACGATTGCGCTTAAGCTGATAGTTGCGATATAGCCAAAAGCCTCCCACTACTGCAATCAGAATAAAAGGCAGGGCCAATAAATAGAGGATACCAAAATTGAGTCCTTCGCCTACATAAAGGTTGCCAGCTTCATCCTTGGCTGCTGCGGCACTCTTACACTGGGTGCATTGTGCATACAAAGACTGAGCGTTCCACAAAGTGGCCATCCCAAACATCACTAGACTCAAAAGAATCTTTTTCATATCTCTACACTGGATGACAGGGTGCGACAAAGAAATAAACCAAAACACCAGTTACCGAAACGTATAGCCAAATCGGAAAAGTAATCTTCGCGATTTTGCGATGGCGATCATAGCGTTCGCTCAAGCCTCTATAAACGGAAAAAGTAGCCAGTGGTACAATAGCAGCCGATAGCACGATATGTGAAATCAATATAGTGTAATAGGCAGCGGCAGGAATGAGGCCATCATCACAATACTTTACATGTCCTACAGCGAGGTGGTAGAGTACATATGAGATTAGGAAAAAGGCCGAAAGACTAAAAGCAGAAAGCATCATCATCCGGTGCTGCTTGATCTTTCTTTGCTTGATAAAAACAAAGCCTAAGACTAACAATACACTCACGATCGAATTAATCCCTGCGTTTAAAGCGGAGAGAATAAAGGGATCGAACCCTAGACTAATTTTGGGTAACAAATCTGGCGTCATCATGATTGCTACCAATAGCGGTACAGCAATCGAAACAGTCCAGATGAGAGGGACATATCGCTTATCGTCAAATTTAGAAACCGAACTATTCATGCTTATTCTGGATCAGTAGTTAATAAGGACGGAGCATCAATCTCATCCTCATATTCTAACCGCCAAAGGGCCACTAAAGTTTCTTGTAATTTGCGTTCTTCTTGTAAGTTTGTACCCACAAAATTAGCTCTCAATTTTCCTTCCTTGTCTACTAGGCTAACATAGAAATCGGTAAAGCCAGTGAAGTCTTTTCCCTCTCTCATCATACGTTTGTTACCAAGCGCATTAGCGGCGAAATTGTAAACCGTTTCTTTATCTCCATGCAGGATGGGCCAAAAGCGGGCATCAACTCCTTCCATTTGAGGCTCGTAAGCCTTTAGATCGGCTAAACTATCGCCTGTACTGATAGAGAGAAAGCGAAGCTTGGGATTGTTTTCCCATTTAACATTGTCATAGATCCGCTTCAGGTTACCATGCAATACCGTTCGCTTACTGCCCGAATCATCGCGGGCAGAAAAGAAGTTGATTAATAACATATGGCCTTTGAGACTTTCAGAAGACCATTCGTTACTGTCTAGATCGTAAAGGGTAAAAGATTCAGGAAGCGATCTGATCGTACTGTCTCCATTGGCCATCGTCTCATAGACATAAGGCACTGAATGGTAAACAGGTTTAGAAAACAGATACAAAAATGCCACTAAGATTAGTGGCATTCCTAGTACTATACTTAAGATAATTCTTGTTTGCGAAAACTTTGCCATTATTCGTGGTTTATACCAACGAACCCCAAGAGCCACCTTCCCAAATCAGGCCGATAATCAGCCATACGATAAAGATAAAGGGGACCAAGATTACAAAGCCTAATCTCTTTACTTCGTGGCGCAAGTGCATAAACTCTGCAACGATGTAAAATGCTTTGAAGATCGTCAACACGATGAATGTGGAGACTACGATTGCTTTTATAGTAGCGTCAGAAAGGCCAAACCATTCTCCATAGTATGCCTTAGTAAAAGCGATCAAAAATTCAAATGCAGTTAGACCTAAAAGAATCCAAAAGGTTCGAAAGATCGATTTTCTTGCTGCTGCTCCGTCTGCTGTTGCCATAGTATATAGGTATCTTTCTTGGAGTGTTCTTAAATAAGGTAGAAGAAGGTAAATACGAAGACCCATACTAAGTCAACAAAGTGCCAGTAGAGTCCAATTTTCTCAGTCATTTCATAGTGGCCTCTGCGGTCATAGGTTCCTTTGACCACATTGATGAAAAGCATCACCAAAAGAATTACACCTGAGAATACGTGCGTACCATGGAAACCAGTAACAAAGAAGAATAGATCCGCAAAGCCAGCAGGTCCGTACTCATTTGCAAATAGGTTAGCACCTCCATCTGTGAGGTTCCATTTTTCTTGTTCTTCGCGCTCAGCCAAAGCAGCACCTTCTAAATTACTGCGTTCTTCTGCACTCATCACTGGTGCAGTTGAGGCGATTTTGTCAACGATAAAGCGTTCTTCAACGGGATGTCCGTCAGCGAGGCGGAAACCTATGATCTGCTTTTCCTTGGTGTTGAAGATATCTTCATTTTCTTCTCTCACTGGATAAGCGATCACGACATCACTACCCGTATTGAGCTGAGAAATGTTAAGCAGTTTAGCTTCTTGCTTTTCTAGCATGTAAGTACCCGCATGCGTATGAGAAGCCTCATCCAAAATCATCTCAATGTGAGTTTCATTTGTAATGGTCGCTCCATCGCGAACGGTCAATGCGGTAACATGATGATCATCATCACTGGCATAGGTAGGCATTAGCTGAACCATTGCATGCTCCTCGAGTACTCTGTCAGGGACAATACTGCCCTCAAAGTCAGCGATCTCAGCAGCATAGGCACCGTCAGCAGTACCAATGATGAAGTGATACCACTCATAGGCTTGACAGCCGAGGAAGGTAGCACCACCTATGATAGTGAATAAGACCCATTTTGCTACTTCATTCTTAGACTTACGATGACCTGCCTCAACCGCAAGTACCATCGTTACACTACTAATAATGAGGATAAAGGTCATGATACCCACAAATACCAAAGGAGCTTCTATGTGAAAAAACTCATATAGGAAGGGGGTGTGGGTAAATACATTTTCCGGATTTGACCAAGCAAAGCCTTCAGTAGTGGCACTGACACGCAAGGCCCCATAAGTAATCAGCAGGGCTGAAAAAGTGAAGGCATCCGAAACTAGAAAGAACCACATCATTAGCTTACCGTAGCTCGCCTTAAATATGGGTCGTTCGCCTTCTATTAACGCTTTTTTATCGACAGCTGTATCCGCCATGAATAATTATTAGTGTGTTTCTAAGACTAGGCAAATTTAATATAAACTTCTAGAAAACCATATAGACATTACATTCTTCCCCACAAGTTCATCAATGCCTTCTAACTCTCTCTGAAAGAACTTATCCAAAAATATTTTGGTTTCTTTCTTCATCTTTGGCTTCCCTCTGACAGCCAGAGGATTAAGCTTGTAATGAAGTTTGTTTACTGCTTTTTCCCAAAAGGAAACTTGAGGTTTATTCTGCTTAGGTTTAAGCGGTAAACTATCTAAGTATCGGTTGTGTCCGGAATTTTTCAAAAGCCGGTTTTTCAACACTTGTAAACGAATATTTTTGGGCAACAGGGCCTTATTGGCGTGTACCTCTAAAGCATCCGCTGGAAATTCCTTGTAATCTATTCCTAAAAAGTCGCAAACCCCTTCCATCTCGGCTTCTAAATTTGAGATAAACTCCTCAAATAAGATTACTTTGATCCGCTCTCTGGGGATATGCTTATAATAGGTTTCTAGCTGACTTTTATATAAGCTCCGATCCAATAAAGTCGAAGGTTCATATCTGATAGTATCCTCAAAACTATAGGAAGCCCGACCAGTCCTTAGCATATGCCAATAATTCGAGTAGACTCGGCTAGTAGGGTTTCTCAGCAAAAAAATGAGTTTTATTTCTTTTGTCTGAGCTGCTATCCTTTTGGCAGCGATTTCGGAAGCTAGATAAGTAGTCGAATCTTCCCCTTTTAGCAAAGATTCTTTACCCGCAAACTTGTTGTGATACCAATCCCAAAGCTTCTCGGATTGACTTTCCATATCCTGCCAGACCCATTGAGAATCCTGCTCTAGATAATAGTTAAAGTCACTATGCTGAAGGATGTTGTCTATATCAAAGAAGTGTACTTCCTCCTTTGGGATAAATACCCTAGGATGCTTATCCAAAATTGCATGTAAGGAAGAGGTACCGCACTTCATGGCTCCTCCAATAATGAAATCAGGCAGCTGCTCCACATTGGGAGAAGTCCAGTTTTTCAAACTTAACGTTTCTGGTATCCGTGATTCCATTTTCAGAGATTAAAACCCTTATCAGCTTTGGGTATAAGTCAAAAATAGATAAAGGTATAACCATAAGGCACCGAGAAAATGCCAGAAGGTTGCGGTAAGCTCATATCCGATAGACATTCCCTCTTGTGTATATTTTTTGGCTACAGTCTTAATCCAGGTTACTACTACAGCAATGATAGCAGCAACCAGGTGCAAAACATGGAGTCCAGTAAATATGTAGAAGAAAGAAACGGTATTATCTACTCTACCAGGGTTAATCGCGTCAGTACGAGCGGAATCAACAAAAGGAAGTCCACTAGCGGTCAACTCTTCCCATGCCTGGAATTGGCCCATAATAAACCATATCCCTAGGATTAAGGTCATGCCTAAAGCGAGTAAAGCTTTAGTATGTTCTCCTCGTTTACCAGCCCATACAGCATACTGCATTGGGATACTACTAAAGAGAATTATCAAGAGGTTTGTAAACAGTACTGAAGGCAGATCATAAATCATTGGCTGCGCCAAAAATGACTTATTTACTAGGTAGGCACTGGTAAGGCTACCAAAGATCATGATTACCGTCAGCAGAAACAGCCACATTGCAAAGCGCAGTGGGTGTACGATATAATTTTTTTTATCTAAACTCATCCCTACGTCCATATCATTCACGTTTTAAGACAACCAAAAAATCAATTGCATTAATGGTAAGTAAAAAAATGAAGCAAATAGTAGGTAACGTGCGTTTTTCAAGTTTTCAGGTTGACGATAAAGCATGAAAGCAGGCACGGCAAAAAGTAGTCCGATTACTGCTAAGCCAATCATCCCCCATAGTTCGACCATTTCCATTCTCCATGGGAACCATGCCATTACGGCCAAACAAAGGGAATAAGCTAACACTAGGCGAGCACTTCGTTTAGAGCGACCACTCGCAGTAGGCAGCATCCGAAATCCTGCTAGCTTGTAATCATCGTCCATCAACCAGGCAATCGCCCAAAAATGAGGGAACTGCCAAAAAAACTGGAATGCAAAAAGTAACCAGCCACCACTCGTCAAGGCTCCGGTGAAGGCAACCCAACCAATCATAGGAGGTAGTGCTCCTGGAATGGCCCCCACAAAAACGGCAAAGGGGGTCATTTGCTTCATCGGCGTGTAGACAAATGCATATGATAGATAGCCAATGATCCCTAACAAAGCGGCAGGTAGATTAAAGAAATAGCCAAGCAGCGCTACTCCTCCAATTCCTAAAATTAGAGCAAAGATGAGAGTTTCTCCCGCGCTTAGACGACCTTCAGGCATAGGTCTAGCCGCAGTACGCTTCATCTTCGCATCCAGATCTTTTTCAAATAATTGATTCAAAGAGTTTGCCCCACCCGTAATCATAAAAC
>CAZHOC010000064.1:8764-11872 GCA_964534295.1 uncultured Bacteroidia bacterium
ACGATTAATAATTGGGTCTAGCTTGCGGTGCCTCCAGCAGCTATGGCAAAACCAAAAACTGCAGAAAAAGCCACAAAACTTGTCAAGCGCATTTTGGTGAGCTCAACAAATGCTTTCGCTTTTGCGCCAAAGCCTAATTTTCGATTCTCTACATATGTCTTCGACTGCATTCCTTATCGAATTATTTATTTTCAAGCGCCAGTTTTCCACTTATGTTTTTCACTGGAGCAGTTTGAGTCTTTTTTATTCGCCACAAGGCCATAAACATCACCACTACATCCGCAAACAACATGCTCGCTAGTAAGAGGTGTAGAGGTTGCAATACCTTAGGTAGTCCCAGATGGTGCATACCTAAGCCCATCAAAATTTCAGTCCCAACAATGGCTAAGGAAAGTACCCCTAGATTTTTCAGGAGCGTTGAGCTCTCCCAAATTGCCTTTAGCTGCCATCCTACCAATGCCATTACGATTACAACAGCATAGTAAAAGAATTTGTGATAGGTATAACTGATGCCTAGATGTGAGAGCCAGTTTGCTCGTTCGGCTTCGCCGAACGCTTTAGCTACCTCATCAACTCCTTCACGAACCTGGGTACCTAGCAGCAATTGAACTAAGATCACGATCAAAGCAAAGGCCACTAAGACGAGGGTTTTGCCTTCAATCTTAGGCAGGTTTTCACCCATCTTCTTCCAACGATCAGGGTAGGATAAGATAGCTCCTCCCATAAAGGCAGTGAGCACCACCAATGCCATGAACATGTGTAAGGTGATAGTGCCAACTTGGAGATCAGTCCGCACCACATAGGCACCTAGCCCACCTTGCAAAATGACCAATACTAATCCGGCTAGGCTCCATCGGAAAACGGATGGATTCGTTCTGCGAAGCGGAAAGGCAAAAAGGACAGTCAAAATTCCTAAAAACCCGATGACTACACCAAGGAGTCGGTTTAAGTACTCAATCCAAGTTTTGGTAGCCTCAAAATCAGCGATTTCTTTACCAGCTACGGCAAAACGAGTTTTGTAATCCGCAGGCAATTGAGAAATGTCCGTTGGAGGTACCCATTGTCCGAAGCATTGCGGCCAGTCGGGACAACCCATGCCTGATCCTGTCATTCGCACTAAGCCTCCCACTAGGATCAAAAAGAGAATGGCGCCAACCGTTGTCCATGCGATTTTTTGGTATCGCCTAACGATTTGCGCCATTCTGTTATCAGTATTAATCAATTAAGATTCTGTATTCGTCGTATCGTCTATTACTTCATTTTCGGCTGGGATGCTGGGCTGTTGTGGCTCCGGCATAGTAGCAGGGCGTGGGAAACCTTCCTCATATTCAACTTCCTCATCCGGAATATGCTGAGGTAGGTAATCCTTTTTCACACCTGGCTTACTGTAATCATATGGCCAGCGGTATACTTTTGGAATAGCTCCAGGCCAGTTGCCGTGTCCAGGATTGATAGGGGTAGTCCACTCGAGTGTGTTAGCCTCCCATGGGTTGGCACTAGCTTTCTTGCCGCGGAAAATACTGTAGAAGAAGTTCCAGAGGAAGATTACCTGACCAATACCACCGATCAAGGCAGAGACCGTAATAAACTTACTGATGTCTCCAAACTGCGACATGAAGTCAAAGGCAGTATATGCGTAGTAATGGCGAGAAACACCTCCTAGTCCCATGAAGTGCATTGGGAAAAATACACAGAAGAGTGCAACAAAGGTTAGCCAGAAATGGATATAGCCAAGACGACGATTCATCATGCGACCGAACATTTTCGGGAACCACTGATAAACACCAGCGAAGAAACCGAAAGCGGAAGCACTACCCATTACAAGGTGGAAGTGAGCCGTTACGAAATAAGTATCGTGAAGTGGGATATCAAGGGCAGCGTTACCGAGGAAGATACCAGTGATACCTCCAATGATAAAGAGCGAAACCAAACCAATGGCAAAGAGCATTGGGGTTGTGAATCGTATATTACCCTTCCACAGCGTGGTTATATAGTTAAAGGCCTTAATCGCCGATGGCACCGCAATTACCAATGTAAAGAACATGAAGATCGTACCGAGGAACGGATTCATACCCGTTACGAACATGTGGTGGGCCCATACGATAAAAGAGAGGATTGCGATCGCTACCATAGAAAGGATCATCGCTTTGTAACCAAAGATAGGCTTACGAGCGTGAACCGAAATAACCTCAGAGGATATACCCAAGGCAGGTAGGAGTACGATATATACTTCAGGGTGCCCTAGGAACCAGAATAAGTGCTGGAACAAAATTGGGCTACCACCTTGATAGTGAAGAAGCTCACCACCAATGTAAATGTCAGATAGGTAAAAACTTGTACCGAATGAACGGTCAAAGATTAGCAGCAAGGCTGCCGAAAAGAGTACTGGGAATGAAAGTACCCCGATGATTGCCGTCAAGAAGAAGGCCCAGATCGTCAAAGGCATGCGATCTAGCGTCATCCCTTCCGTACGTAGGTTGAGTACTGTGGTAATGTAGTTGATACCACCAAGTAGGGATGATGCGATAAACATCGCCATCGCTACTAACCACAATGTCATACCCGTTCCGGAACCGGAAATTGCTTCAGGTAAGGCACTTAGCGGAGGATAGATTGTCCAGCCACCAGCTGCAGGACCTGATTCAACGAAGAGAGAGACAATCATGATCACGCTCGAAAGGAAGAAGAACCAATACGATAGCATGTTCATGAAACCGGAAGCCATGTCTCGGGCTCCTAACTGAAGCGGAATCAACAAATTACTAAACGTTCCACTCAATCCGGCCGTCAATAAAAAGAAGACCATGATTGTTCCATGCAAAGTAATTAAGGCAAGGTACTTATCAGGAGACAACACCCCATCAGGAGCCCAGTTCCCTATGATCGACTCCAAAAACGGGAAACTCTCTCCAGGATATCCCAATTGAAATCTGAATATTGTTGACATTAACATACCAATCAATCCCATGATCGAACCAGTCAAAAAGAATTGCTTGGCAATCATTTTGTGGTCAGTACTGAATATGTACTTAAATAAAAAGTCGTTGTCGTTATGTGCTCCTGACATTATTTTTAGCTGATCGTCTATAGAAGCATCAGCAAGCCCAG